>NZ_JAYLLN010000013.1:0-76536 GCF_037126265.1 Sphingobacterium tenebrionis | reverse complement strand
AAAAACAAATTTTCAGAAATCCTTAGAACAAAAATGACCGAGTAAGATAAATCTTGTACTCAGTCATTTCTTTAAATCTCATTAAAAAGTTGAGACTTTTTCAGTGCCCTCATAATTTATTGAAAGCCTTTTTTTAAATTAATCTGTATTTCGAATATTTTCTATTACAGTTTTTTTAGTCTCTTTTACAGTTTGCTGTCCAAGTTTTACCATCAGTATGGTAAAGAATGGTTAAATCATCCTGATTGATGGTAATAGAACCTAATGCATCAGAGTTGAAGAAAATTCTGTTATTATCTCCTTTTTCCATTTTAATTCCATTGATGTTAGGAATATTTCTGTCAAAACCGAAGTTATAAGTATCTCCAACTTTGGTTACAAAAACTGTTCCTTGTCCGCTTTCTACATCATCATCACCGTTCGTGTTCACATAACTTGTAGTTCCTTTGTAATTATCTACAAAAAAGTCATTATCTGCAGGATCATCATCTTTAGAACAAGCTGAAAATGTTAATAATGCGACAAATAGTAGACTGAGTAATTTCCATGTTGTTTTCATAGTACAATAATTTTTTGTTTAAATAGTTATTAGTGTTTTGTAAAACTCTCAAACTATTAACCAAGAAAAGTGCCACTATGTGTGCAACATACCTGTTACAATGTTAATTTAACATTACTTAACATTAAAATATTCATGTTTAAACCTTTAAAAATTGAATAGATTAAGCTGATTATCAATGCGATTACGAAAATTCGAAGAATCTAATTCAAGTATACTTTCATTTAATTTATTTCTTTTACAATGCATCTTAAAAGTGTCCTTTATGATTTCCGCTAATTTCCCGGTTCCTTTCATTCGGTTCCCAAATTCACTATCATTCACCTTTCCATGATGGCAACTTTGAATACTATGCCAGATCTTATTGGCCCGATCTGGATAAGCTTGGAAAAGCCAATTCTCGAAAATCTTTCCTATTTCTCCGTTCAATCTCACATTAGTATAACCTGCCCATTTAGCTCCTGCATCTGCTGCACTTTTCAAAATGTTCGGAATCTCATGATCTGTTAATCCAGGAATTACGGGTGCACACATGATGCCTACAGGAATACCTTGCGCACTTAAATTCTCCAATACTTTTAAACGCTGTTTTGCTGTTACGGTTCGAGGTTCCAACAGTTGCCGGGTGGATTCGGTCAGGGAATTGATGGAGATGAAAACAGCACATTGATTCTTTTTTGCCATTTCCGATAAGATATCTGCATCTCGTAGTACCAAACTGTTTTTACTGATGATGCTGATAGGTTGACCAAATTCTTGTGCAATTTTTAGAATGGACCTGGTCAGTTTAAATTTCCTTTCCAGTGGTTGATAACAATCGGTATTGCCCGACAGCGAAATAACTTTACCATCCCAAGATTTTTTCTGCAAAAATTCGCGGAATAATTTCGGAGCATTGGCTTTAACCAGGATCTTTGTTTCAAAGTCCAAACCTGCACTAAGGCCCCAATATTGATGGGAATTACGGGCGTAACAATAGATACAACCATGTTCGCATCCCTGATATGGATTGAGGGAGTATTCCATACCCACATCAGGGCTTTCGACTTTATTGACTATACTTTTTGGATGGACAATGCTAAAGTTTGTTTTTGGTTTATCCTGCTCCCAATCATCAATTCCTTCCACATGCTCCTGAACATACGATTCCTTGAAAAACACATTATGTACATTCTCCTGCGCGCCTCTTCCGTTGATAAATGATTTTTCCATTTGCCCAATATTTTTACTAAAATACTAAAAATATTAGCAAAATAAAAATACCTAAGATTCTTGACCTTCTTCTTCTACGGCCATTTTCTTTTCAACAAGGTATTTGTAAATCTCTATCTGCGAGCGGAATGGCAAATTATCATTGCTCACATATTCATTGTCCTGTTTCTTGTTCAGGTTCCTTGCCTTTACATTATCCTTTAACTGGATCTCCAACATATCCTTTAGTTCAAGCTTTAATTTCTTGGAGTGGATTTTAACAGCTGCCTCGATTCGATGGTCCAGGTTTCGGGTCATGAGATCTGCTGAAGATATATAGGTTAGTTCCTTACCCGCATGGTAAAAATAAAATACACGAGCATGTTCCAAGTACTCATCCACAATGCTGATCGCGTGTATTGGCTCTACAAATTTTTTCTGATTGACCGCACAATAAATCCCTCTAACGATCAGGTCGATCTTTACGCCAGCCGTTGCTGCATCGTATAGTTTTTTAATACACTCCTTATCACTTAAAGAGTTGATTTTGATGATGATATGTGATTTTCTCCCAGCCTTAGCCTCAACGATTTCCTTTTCTATAAGGTCAATCAATTGGATCCGCATATCCGTAGGACAGACCATCAGGTTCTTGTTGTTCTTTATCGTCTGTTCCAATGGAAGCTTCGGTTTCTGAAGCGTATTGAATATTTTATTGATATCTGCCATGACGCCTTTATTGCTCGTCATTAAGCAATAATCACCATAAAGCTTTGCCGTCTTTTCATTGATGTTTCCGGTGCTCACGAATCCATATTGTACCGTTTTATTCTGAACCCTTTTCTTAATAATACATAACTTAGCATGGATTTTTTTGTTCGGAAGTCCCACCAATACTTTAACACCTTCCATTTCAAAACGTTCTTTCCATTCCAGGTTCTGTTCCTCATCAAATCTTGCCCTTAATTCCAACATCACCGTAACTTCTTTGCCATTTCGTGCGGCATTGACCAAAGCATTCGCAATCTTGGAATTGGATGCCATTCGATAGATGGTAATCTTGATTGTTTTCACGTCAGGATCCATCGCCGCTTCACGTAGAAGATCGATCATCGGGCGGAATTCATGGTATGGGAAGGAGAGAAGTACATCCTTCTTAAGGATGATATCGGTAACCCTTTCCTTTCCTGTAAATTCAGGATGCTCAAAGGAGGTTCTTTCTATTGGCTTTTCATACGATTTAAAGACATTCGGAAAATCCATGAAATGTTTGAAATTATGGATCTTCTGGCCAGGGATGATACTGTCTCTTTTGCTGAGACTCAATTTTCGAATCAAAAACTCCAATAGTTTCTGATCCATATCCTGATCGAACACAAACCTCGTCGGTTTTCCTTTCCTACGGTTCTTGATTCCTTTGCTTATCTTTTCTACCAAGGTGGTATTGACATCATTGTCCAGGTCAAATTCCGCATCTTTCGTGATTTTGAACGTGTTGGCTTCAAAATGATCGAAACCGAAATAGGAGAAAATATAAGGGAGATTTACCTTTACCACATCTTCAATGAGTATAATATGGGTCTGGCCTTTAGGGGATGGCAGGATCACGAATCTTCCTAATTGCCTTGAGGGCAATTCAATAATCGCAAACTTGGTTTCATATTGCCAATCTTCCTTATTCATGGACACACCTAGAAATAGACTTTTGTCCCGCAGGTAAGGTAATGGTCGGGTTTCATCCAACAAAAGGGGAATGATACTGCTTTCGACCTCTTCTTCAAAATATTCCCTTACAAACTTTAATTGGGCCTGGGATAACTGTTCAGCAGTTTTGATGAATACCTTTTGTTTGGCCATTTCCTTCTGCACCTGGAGCCAGATCTTATCGAATTTCTTTTGTTGTTTGATAACAAGCTCGTTGATTTTTTCCAGGATGATGTTCGGACTTTCGTAATAATAACTATTGGTTATTTTGTTGTTGATTTCTGCAGCCCGCTTTAAAGCAGCGACCCTAACACGAAAGAATTCATCTAAATTATTGGAGAAGATACCTAAGAACTTGATTCTTAAGGCTAAAGGAACTTCCGGATCCGCAGCTTCTTGTAATACTCGCCCATTAAAACTTAACCAACTGATATCTCTTGGAATAAATTTACTCGCCATTTCTGTTATACTCATGATAGCCCAAATATGAAAGGGCTTTGTTTGGAATAAGTTACTTAAATATTAACAAATTATTAAATAAATAACCTGCCTTTTTTTTAAAACAAATAACCTTACAAAGCGTTTTTAAAGATTGTTTTTTTGAGGATTGGAATTTTCTTTTGGATGTTTTATTATCGGATGACTGGTTTGGATCAAGGCCGAATATTGCTCTTTCTGCAGGATGATTACGCCGATAGTGGGTGCAACATATTTATTCTTAGCTTTTTGGAAAGCGTGTTTATTCATAAAGAATAGTGTTAATAATGTTTGTTTGTTGAAACAAAATTAAATAAAAATTTATATTATTAAAATTTAACAAGTAAAAATTAGTTATAAAAATTATAATATAAAAAATAGGGCAATCTTTATTAAAGATTGCCCTATGCTAATTATCTATTAATTATTTATTTACGCCCCTTCTGCTGAGAATATTGATTGCTTCATATTTTTCAGCATCATAGTGCGGATCTTCCAATTGTAAACTGGTAGGGAAGGGTTTGCTTTTATCAAAAAAGTAAATCTTCGTAATACTTCCATAATCATTTACCGGAAATAGATCGGCACATTGGTCGTATTGTGCGTTCAAAGGATCGCCCACCGTAACGGCGTAGATACGGATGATTCCCCCTTTATTGTTTTCATTCCTTACAAAAGCGACCTCTTCAAAATCGCCCGGCAAGTCTTTGATATTGGGTTGGGAATAGGCATCATAGATGAAATATCCTAAAATCAATATCAAAGGGATGGCGAACAACCAAATCTTTTTAATACTTCGTTGTTTGGCCATTATAATTTAATTGTGATACCTAAGAGTTTATAGAATTCTTTCAGAATTTCTTGGTGACCTGGCCAAGCTGGAGAAGTCACTAAATTGCCATCAACTACGGCTTGATCTGCCGGTATGTTCTTCCATGTACCACCAGCAAGTTCAATGTCCGGACCTACCGCTACATAAGCTGTCAAAGTTCTGCCTTTTAATACCTGCGCGGTAGTCAATACTTGAATACCATGGCAGATGGCTGCTACGGGTTTGTCTTTTTCAAAGAATGCTTTCGTAATCTCGATCACACGTTTATTTAAACGGATATACTCAGCAGAGCGCCCACCCGCAATATATAAACCGTCATAATCATCTGGATTTACAGCATCAAAATCCTTATTGATGGCAAAATTATGCCCTCGCAATTCTTTGTAGGTCTGATCTCCGGTAAAATCATGAACGGCTGTAGGAACAACATCTCCTTTCTTGCGATCAGGAGCGATAGCATCAACTTCTATACCTACAGATCCCATTGCCTGAAATGGAACCATTGCTTCATAATCTTCTACGTAATCGCCTACTAATAATAAAACTTTTTTTGCCATGATATGTATTGTTTAATTGTTTATCGTTCAGTTTGTTTAATCTTTTTTAGCAGCTAACTTATCCTTCATTGTTCTTTTGGTTTTTCTGACCATTGCTTCCAATTTTGATCGCAGTGCTAAATCTGTAACACCTTTACCTTCTTCAAAGTTTTCATAAAAGGTAGGGAGGGAGAAAATATCCAATAATTTGGCTCCATCGCGAGGCATCCGATTCTCGGCCGCCTCCAATACAGATCGTGCTCCGCGCGCACCATCACTGGTACCCATTAGGAATACAGGCTTATCGCCAAAGACTTTTCTGCCTTTAATCCGGGATACCCAATCCATAATGTTCTTGTAGGCCGCACTATAACTGCTGTTGTTTTCAGAAAGAGAAATCAATAACAGGTCCGCAGCGTCGATTTTTGCCGCAAATGCATGGGCGAGCTCCGGAATACCATCCTCTTTTTCCCGATCTACGGAAAAGATCGGCATCTCATAATCATTGAGATCTAGTATTTCAATGCTATCATCTGATTCTTTATAATATTTTGATACCGAGGTCACCAGTTTTTTATTGATGGAATGCCGACTATTGCTGCCTGCAAATGCTAATATTTTCATATCCTAAATTTACATAAAATAAAAAAGGCGTCAAAAAATTGACGCCATTATCCTTATGCTTTGCCCATTAATTCATGGGTTTGATTTCTACTTTTCCTTCCATACCTGGAGATCCAGAGTAGATCTGCCCCTGCGGCAATCCTCTTAATCCTCCTGGCGACATGGCGATCCTAGAATAGATCTGTCTGATCTCGGAGCTTGGATTCACACTTAAACCGCCGGGTTGAACATCTACAAATACATAGTTTTTCTTGTTCTTTTCTTTGGTTTGTGGTACAATACCTTTGTCGTTATAGGCAAGGGTTACTTTTCCACCATTTCCATTCGGGAAAGTTCTTGTTCCATTGAACGCATCAAATCCTCGAGCAATGATAAATAAAGAACCTAATTGTTGAAAATTGGAACTAATGTCAAAATTGGTCGCATTATTCTTACTATCGGTTCCCGTAATCACTACATTGTTTCCGATCTCCGCATACCCAATTTCCAATTTCACGTCTTTTTTTGCAAAGAAATCCAATCTGGCTTTATCTTTCATGATCAAGGTATCGATCTTAATGACCATAGTGGAATCGCCCTTGCTAAAGGTCTTCTTCTCCTTTTTTCCAAGTTCTAATTTCGTGATATGTTCGGTGGTTTGAGAAAAGCCTATCAGACTGCACATCATCAAACCTATACTAAGTATATATTTCATTTTTCTATCTCCTATATAATACAGACAAGGAATTGGTAAAAAAGTTTAATTTTCTTCGGTCAGGTATGCTTTTATTAAGGCTGCCGTCTTTTCCGATGCACCCGGAGTACCCATTTTTTCGATCAATACATCATAGTTTTCCAACACGCTTGCCCGATGTTCCGGGTTATTCATTAATTTCCCTAATTCGTTGGCCATATCCATGGCTGTACAATCTTCTTGGATCAATTCGATAACAGAGAGGTAGTTGTTGATCAGGTTGACCAAGGAAATGAATTGCACTTTTACCAACCTTCTTGCTATAGCAACAGAGATTGGATTTGCTTTATAGACCACAACCTGCGGAACGCGTAGGAGGGCAGTTTCTAAGGTGGCCGTACCGGAAGTCACAGCAGCGGCAGATGCATGTTTCAATAGGTCATAGGTCTGATTGAATACCACCTTGATCGGGTAATCGCCAAAATAACTTTGGTAATAGTTATAATCAAAATTCGGTGCTCCAGCAATGACCAATTGGTGTACCGGGAAAAAATTATGAAGCTTCACCATCTCTGGAAGAATATACTCCAGTTCCATCTTTCGGCTACCCGGTAACAGCGCTATGATTGGCAGATCGGAAAGACCATTCTCTTCTTTGAAATTAGGATTGAATTCATAGCTAGAAATGGCATCCAAAAGCGGGTTGCCCACATAGTCCACTTTATAGTGGAACTGTTTATAAAAATTGACCTCGAATGGTAAAATACAGAACATATGATCGACCAATCGCTTGATCTTGTATACTCTCTTTTGATTCCAGGCCCATATTTTAGGGGAAATATAATAACAAACCCTAAGGCCAATTTTTTTCGCAAAGGATGCTACTTTCAGGTTAAAACCAGGAAAATCGATGAGGATAAGGGTGTCAGGATTCACTCGCTGTATGTCGGCTTTTACTTTCTTCAGGTTGCGAGCAATGCTTCTTAGGTTCATTAATACTTCAACAAATCCCATAAAAGCCATTTCTGAGGTATGTATTAATGGTTTAACGCCGGATGCTTGCTGCATCTGATCGCCACCAACTATATGGAATTCAGCTTCAGGATCTTCTTTTTTCAGCGCCTTAATCAGATTCGCACCGTGTAGATCTCCCGAAGTTTCTCCTGCAATAATATAATATGTCATGCTATTTTTATCTCCTTTAAATATACATATTTGTTTCAAATTAGGCTCAAGGTGTAAGTCACTTACACCTCGCTTATATAAAGAAGAAAAATAGGATTAGATACCTAATTCTACTTGGAAAATTCCTCCCCAAGTTCCTTTTTGGTTATTATTATTGAAGTAGCCATCTTTAAAAGTATAACTACCGTTCAGTTGGAATTTTAAACGGTGAGCTTTCATGTATTTTGTCAAGCCTAATTCCACAACTTCAGTTTGACGTTCAAAATCCTGAATGTCCTGGTGTGGTTCGATATACGTATAACGTCCCGCTATTTCATAACCTTTATTCATGAGGTAGGAGATCTGTTGGTTCAATCCCCATCCTTTATAGGCAACGGTTGGTTCTGGTTCATCTTCATCCGTTATATTTAAAGGATTATCCACATCCCTGCGCATGTATTCTGCTTGATAAGCAAATCCCATGTATTTGAAAATCATATCCGCAAAACTGGTTTTCAAGGTAAATGGGTTTTGTACATAACGGCCGGTTTGACCACCTTCGCGAATGGTGCGGTCATTGTAGGAATAACCTCCACCAAAGGAGATTTTCGGTGTTTCCTCACGGACAAGGTCACCCTCTTGGTAATCATTTTCATTGGTGAATTTACCTAAAGGAAGAAATTCTACCCGTCCGGTATAGGCCAAACCATCATCTGTTGAATTGGCTGGTCTTCCTTCACCAGTAGAAACAGCACCTTTCGCTGAGAACGCAACGGAACCGACCTCTTTACTGTAGTTTAGGGAAACTCCAAAGTCACGGTCGATCGTAAAGTTACTGTTCACCAAAGAACGGTCTGCAAATTGTAATTGTCCGGAAGAGTTTACCCTTTGACGGTTACCAGGTAATTTGTTCTGTCCAAATGAAATATAGAAGTCATCGGAGAAATTGTAGAAAACGACCGCATCACGAACGATATTGGCAATCCCTGTATCATCAACATCCTGGTCACTTCGGGTAAATGCCAATTGTACCGAATAGGAAATCTTTGGGGTATAGATATAACCATCCATACGCATTCTCAGCCTTCTGATTCGGGCATCGAATTTTCCATCGTCTTCACCATTGATTTCGTTGGAGAAACCTAAACGGTTCTGCATACGGAATCGGAAGTTGGTATAGAACAAGGAATCCTTTGATTTATACTGGATTCCCTTGAAATTTAAAATAGTAGCCCTGTCATCTCTTTCCTGCGCATTCAACAATCCGATGCAAAGGAAGAAGAACAAGGTAGTTAGTGTAATGTTTGTGATTTTCATAGTATGGTGCTGGCTTAAATTGTGGGTTCTTGTTGACTTAAACAATGGAAACTTCCCAATCCCCAAATAATATCTACTGAATTGATACCGATAACTTTACGGTCTGGAAAGCAGGATTGAATAATATCCAATGCTTTCTGATCGTTTGGATCGTTGAATACAGGAACAACTACTACCTTATTGGCAATATAAAAATTGGCATAGGAGGCAGGTAATTGTTGGTCTTCATAGATAACCGGTTTCGGCATAGGCAATTCCACGATTTTTAAAGAACGACCATCTTTTAATTTCATATTCTTCAAGGTCTCTAAGTTTTCCTGAAGAATAGGATAATTCTCATCCGATGGATCTTCCTCGATTACGGTAAGAACGGTGTCCTCCGAAACAAAACGGGTAATATCATCTATATGACCATCGGTATCATCTCCAATGATACCATCGCCCAACCATAAAACTTGGTCCTGGCCATAATAATCCAATAAATACTGTTCTATTTGTTCCTTGGTCAAATGAGGATTTCTGTTTTCGTTCAACAGACAGGCCGTTGTAGTTAGCACAGTCCCTTGACCATTGAACTCCACCGATCCTCCTTCCATAACAATAGGAGGGGTGAAAAGTTTTAGATTAAATTCCTTTGCGATTCTTGTTGGAACCACATCATCCAGATCAAAGGGCGGATATTTACCTCCCCAGGCATTATATCCCCAATCTACAACCGCTTTTTCTCCGGTATTGGTATTGATTAGGAATGCGGGCCCATGATCACGGCACCAGGCATCATTTGTCGGATTGAAATGGAAACTTACATTTTCCATATTCGTTCCGGCAGCCTCAATATGTTTGGAGGCAAATGCTTTCATGTCTTCATCTGCCACATTGATTCTTACCAACTGATCTTCTGCAACAACTTTAATAAATTCGCTGTAGGGTGCATAGATGGTTTCAATTTTACCTGGCCAAGATTCTTCTTTATGCGGCCAAGACAACCAAAGGGCTTCTTGTTTTTCCCATTCTGCAGGAAATCGGAAACCTAATGCTTTGGGAGTTTCTTCGATGGAATAAAGGGAGGAATTTGTGTTCATATGTTTGGATACATAAAAATACCTTCATGAAGGGTATTCCAACCAGGAAATGAACATGAAGGTATTTTGTGTAATGGATTTATGCTAATTAATCTTCGTCAATAAAGCGTTTTGTGATTGGACTGTAAGTTTCAATACGTCTATCACGTAAGAATGGCCAATGCTTGCGGAAGTAATCCGATTGTTTAAGATCTAACTCCACCACTTCCACTTCTTCTTGATCATGGGAAGCTAGGTAAAGCAATTTTCCTTGCGGGTTGGTTACAAAACTTCCGCCCCAGAATTTCATGGCACCATCTTGCTCAAATCCCACACGGTTGACAGATACTACAGGAACACCATTGGCAACAGCATGTGAGCGTTGGATGGTTTGCCAAGCATTATATTGATCGACATTGGTTTCTTCATCCTGATCAGTTGCCCATCCGATAGCCGTCGGGTAGAAAAGGATTTCAGCACCCATTAGGGCGGTGATTCTAGAAGCTTCTGGATACCATTGATCCCAACAGATCAATACCCCAATTTTACCAAATTTGGTTTGGAAAACCTTATAGCCTAGATCGCCCGGTGTGAAATAGAATTTCTCGTAAAAGGCAGGATCATCAGGGATATGCATTTTGCGGTACTTGCCCAAGTATGAACCATCAGCATCTAAAACAGCTGTGGTATTGTGGTATAATCCTTCTGTACGTTTTTCAAATAAAGAAGCAATAATAACGACACCTAATTCTTTTGCAACTGCAGAGAGGGCATCTGTAGAAGGACCAGGGATAGATTCCGCTAAATCGAAATTGTCATAGTCTTCTACATCACAGAAATATAGGGAGGTAAAAAGTTCTTGTAAACAAACTATTTGGGCGCCTTTTGCAGCAGCTTCACGAACTTTTACAATCGCTTTATCCAAATTTGCCTGTTTATCTTTTACACAGGACATTTGTACCAATCCAACTTTAACTTTGCTCATTTTCAATTTTAATATTTGATTGCTGCAAAGATACTATATTTATTAGCTAAATTACCTCGAAAAAATACCTGGATGTATTTTTTGACCAAAATATGCGAAAAATCATACATATCGATATGGATGCTTTCTACGCTTCGGTAGAGCAGCGGGACTTTCCCGAATTTCGGGGGAAACCTTTAGCTGTTGGCGGTTCTCCGGATGGCCGTGGGGTGGTAGCAACAGCGAGTTATGAGGCTCGGAAATTTGGTGTTAAATCGGCAATGTCCTCCCGGATGGCGCTTCAACTATGCCCGGATCTGCTTTTTACCTACCCCCGATTTGATGTGTATAAACAGGTCTCTAATCATATCAGGACGATATTTTTAAGGTATACCGATATTATTGAGCCTTTGTCGTTAGATGAGGCTTTTCTGGATGTTACGGAGGATAAATTAGGGATCGGATCCGCTTTGGATATCGCTAGGGAAATCAAAGAAGCCATTCGTGAGGAACTGCAGCTAACAGCATCAGCAGGTGTTTCTGTAAACAAATTTGTAGCGAAGATTGCTTCGGACCTGCAAAAACCGGATGGATTGACCTTCATTGGACCTTCCAAAATTGTTAAATTTCTGGAGCAGTTACCGGTGGATAAATTCTTTGGCGTAGGAAAAGTTACAGCCAAGAAAATGCATCAACTGGGTATTTTTACGGGAAAGGATTTGAAAAGGTTTTCGGAATCGGAAATGATCTTTCATTTTGGGAAGTCGGGGAAATTTTTCTTCCATATTGTTCGAGGGGAAGATAATAGACCTGTAAAACCCAACCGCATTTCGAAATCCATTGGCGCGGAGGATACTTTTGAAAAGGATCTTAGGGAACTGGAAGATCTTAGAACGGAAGTGATCAAATTGTCTGCGAAAGTGTTTAATCGATTGGATAAATCAGGGCGGAAGGCGAAAACGATTACCTTAAAGGTGAAGTTTGCAGATTTTACCCAGATAACCCGTAGTAAAACCATGCTGGATTATTTTGGAAGCCAACAAGAAATAGAGCATTTAGCCTTGGAGTTATTGGAAAATCTTGACCTGCAGGAAATAAAGATCCGACTATTGGGTGTTACGGTTTCCAATTTCCAAACATCTGAAGGTGATCAACTGCCAAACCCTCAATTAAAACTCTTTTAAATACTGCTTGGTGTATTAGATAGTTAAAACCAGGTTGGGATATCTTAAGGCATAACTATCGGCAAGATTATTCATATAATAATTGCTGTGAACCAAGTTTTCTTGAACGATGACATCCTCAATATTGCTTATTTCCAAATCGTTGGCCACAAAACCAACAGCGTGCACCTTGTTATCTTTAAAATACACATAACTTTTCTCTTCCCTGTTCCTGCCTTTATCGACAATTAAGAAGCTTCTTTTAAACTGATCCAGATGGTTCAGCGCATTGTTCATACGTTCATTATAGGATTCCACATCAGGAAGATTTTCCTTCAGCACAGGTTCCACCCGTTCCTTCGGTTGTTTTCCATTGTCAAAAAAGGAACATAAACGATAATCCAAGTTATAGGTATCAATGAGTTTCATCAAAAATTGGGTAGACTCATGGACGGTATTAAAATAATAGACCGGATAGACCCCTTTACGGATTTGACAGATCGATAAGCGTAGGTATCCATTCTGGTCCTCATAGCTTAAAAGCCCGAATTTAGGTTCATATTTTTTGAGGGCCCGGTTATAGATCGGCCAATGTTTTTTGATCAGGTTACATTCCATCATCAAGGCCATCAATTCCGTGCCTGATTCCTGAAATTCAATGTCGGCAATTTCATTGATGAACTTCTGCCGCCGTTCGCCTTGATTATTGCCACTGAAATGGGAAATAACCCTTTTTTTGATGTTTACGGCCTTGCCAACGTAGATAATCTTGGAACTTGAATTTCGAAAAATGTAGATTCCAGTGCTTGATGGAAGGCTTTCGAAAAGTTCTGATGGGATATGTGTTGGCAATCGCTGTTCCTTCGCTTTTGCTGAAACTGCTTTGGCGATGTACTGTTCCTCATCCCTTTCATAAATTTGGCGAAAGAGCTCCACGGTTGCTTTTGCATCTCCAAATGCCCTGTGGCGATCGGATAAAGGTATGTTTAAGGATTGGCAGATCTTACCAAGGCTATAGGAAGGGAAGCCTGGAAATATTTTTCGGGCAAGTCTTACGGTGCAAAGGCGTTGCGCTTTCCAATCATAGCCTTCATTTTTTAGGCCAGCAAGGATGAAGGAATAGTCAAAATGAACATTATGGGCAACAAAGATCCTTCCTCGAAGCATTTGGTAGATGTTTTCAGCGACATCCTTAAAGGTGGGCGCATCCTGAACCATTTCATCGGTAATGCCCGTGAGGGTCTGGATATGGAAGGGGATGGGGGACATGGGGTTGATCAAAGTAACATACTCATCGATGATTTTTTTGCCATCGAATATGAATATGGCAATTTCCGTAATCTGGTTGGCAGCGGCGTATGATCCCGTTGTCTCAATATCGACTATGGCAAAGTGTGATTCCCTCATAAAACAAAAATACTACTAATATTTTTATTTACTAAAAATGTTAGCAGTATTTTTGCATGTTTTATTGAATAATAGAATATATAATAGTGTGGATGTTTTATAAGAGTTCTACGCCTTGTTCCAATAGGGATTCTTTTCGTTTTGGATCCCAGATACTCACCTGTACCTCGCCGATATGTTTCAGTTTCAGCATGAACATACAGATTCTTGATTGGCCGATACCACCTCCAATGGATTCAGGAAGGAGGTCGTTCAATAACATCTGATGAAAGGTTAACTGTTGCCTGTCCATACTGTTCCTGATTTCCAATTGGGTGATCAGAGCTTTTTTATCCACCCGAATACCCATGGATGAAAGTTCAAAGGCAGTTCCTAAAACCGGATTCCATACCAGAATATCGCCGTTCAATCCTTTATATCCTCTTTCATTTCCGGTGCTCCAATCGTCGTAATCTGCTGCGCGGCCATCATGCGGATAGCCATTGGACAGGTTGCCCCCGATTCCATATAAAAATACAGCACCGTATTCTTTTGCAATGGCATTTTCCCTTTCCTTCGGTGTAAGATCCGGGGAGGTCAATAACAGCTCTTCGGAAGAAATGAAATGTATGTTTTCTGGCAATACGGCTTCTATATGTGGGTATTGTGCCGAAACAGCTTGCTCGGTGGAATAGATGACCGAATAAATATCTTCTACCGTTTTCTTTAAGAAGGGTAGGTTCCGGTGATCTGGCGTAATGCAACATTCCCAATCCCATTGATCTACATAAATAGAATGGATCGGCGAATAATCCTCATCTGGTCTTAACGCACGCATATCGGTAAGAATACCTTCACCTGGTTCCATCTCCAATTCCTTTAATCGGATCCTTTTCCATTTGGCTAGGGAATGGACCACAACAGCGCGTTGGTCATCCAACGATTTGATGGGAAAGGATACGGGTCTTTCAATGCCATTCAGGTCATCGTTGATACCAGTTCCATCCAATACCACAATAGGTGAAGAAACCGGCGTAAGGTTCAACACCTTTTTTAATCCAGTTGCAAATGTTTCCTTAACAAACGTAATGGCTTGTTCTCTTTTTAAAATATGTCTTCCCATTAAAAATTTCAACTAATAAACATAGTGCCAGCTAATAGATGATGACCAGCAATTATAATCGTAAGCAAAAATAGTAAAATGTTAATGATTTAGGTGTTTTATTATTAAAATAATTACAAAACGTTGAAAACGTGATGAATTTATTTAATGAAACTGTCCAATGCGCGAAGAATGGCACTGGCTTTGGTTAGGCATTCGGCATATTCATGTTCAGCAGTTGCATCAATGGTAATGGCACTGCCAGTATGAAAGGATAGGAATTGATTATCGGCATTATAAAGAAGCGTACGAATGACTACATTAAAATCGAAATCCCCATTGGGTCCAAAATAACCGATAGCGCCGGAATAGATTCCTCTGCGCGAATGCTCATAACGATCGCATAATTTCATGGCCGATAGTTTTGGAGCTCCGGTCATGGATCCTGCAGGAAAGGTGTTTTTGATTAGATCGGTGGCTTTTACACGGCTATCTACCTGGCACGAAATGGTGGAGATCATCTGATGGACATGCTTAAAGGTGTAGACGCCCAGTTTCTCCGTAACTTCTACCGTACCTGGAATCGCAGTTCTTGTCAGATCATTTCTTACCAGATCGACGATCATGACATTCTCTGAAATCTCTTTTGGATTGTTTGCCAGATTATGCCGAAGGATCTCATCTTCTTCTTCCGTTTTACCGCGCGCTGCAGTTCCCTTGATAGGTTGTGAAATAACCGTCGAACCTCGTTTTGCCAGAAAACGTTCAGGAGATGCGCTTAGGATATATTTATTCTTCCACTTAAAGAAACAGGAAAAGGGGGTAGGTGAAATTTCATTCAGACGCTCATACAGATCCTCTAAATTATTAAGTGCTGCCGCATCATCATAAAATTCCTGACACAGATTTGCTTCGTAGATATCTCCGCGTTTTATGTGGGAAATCATCTGCTCAAAAGCGTGGAAATACGCTTCTTTGCTCATTCTGGCGCGAAGATGTCCGGTATAACTATTACTATTATCCGGAATTTTAAAACTTTGAATGGTTTCGAAAATTGCTTCAGGACTTCCTTCACATTCAATTTCAACCTGATCATTGGAAAACTTGATCAGCAGTTCAGGAATAAAAAAATAGGCGTCTGGAAATTGTAATGGGTTTGGATGATTGGTGGAAATATCCTCCAATTCGTTTTTCAGATCGTAAGAAAGAAATCCCGGTATCCACTGATGCGGATAACGGGATTTAAATTCTTCTATTTCTGAAAAAGCACGACCTACATTGGCTGTCAATTCATCCTTGGCTCCAATCGCTAACAAGCTTTGTATTTCTGAATATTGGTTCTGAAATTCGTTTGATTGAAATAAACAAACTACTTCAAAGCCTTTTGACCAGTTTAAAGCTTGATGTAAGAAAGATGCTGGATCAATATGAAAGCTGGCTGTTGCCATGTTTCTTATAATTCGATCGTTTGCTTACGGTCAGGACCTACTGAAAGATATTTGATCGGCACATTCAGTTCCTTTTCAAGAAAAGCAATGTAATTTTCCAATGCCGTTGGGATTTCTCCTTTGCTTTGGATACCTGTAAGATCTTGTTTCCAACCCTCGATAGCCGTATAGATTGGCTCTGGCTTGTTGGTGATGATCTCGTATGGCATATAATCAATCTTTTCTCCTAGGTAATTATAATGCGTACAAGCGTAAATAGTATCAAAAGAATCCAATACATCCGCTTTCATCATGATTAATTGGGTTACTCCATTGATCATGATCGCATATTTTAACGCAGGAATATCGATCCAACCTGTACGACGAGCACGGCCTGTTGTTGCACCGAACTCATGTCCTAACTGACGTAATTGTTCACCGGTTTCATCATCCAATTCCGTTGGAAATGGACCACCACCTACACGTGTTGCATAGGCTTTAAAGATACCATACACTTCACCAATTTTGTTGGGAGCAATACCTAATCCGGTACATGCACCAGCGGTAGTGGTATTCGAAGAAGTTACGAAAGGATAAGATCCGAAATCCACATCCAATAATGTTCCTTGTGCGCCTTCTGCCAATACGCGTTTACCATCTTTCAGATATTGGTTTACCAAATGTTCTGAGTCAACGTGCGGAATAGACTTTATAAATTCAATAGCATCTAAGAATGCTTTTTCTTTTTCAGAGAAATCAGGGATTTCACCGTAATGAGAAAGCATGGATAGGTGTTTTTGTTTTAGTTTTTCATAACGTTCTTGGAAGTCAGATAGGGTAGTATCACCTACGCGCAATCCGTTTCTTCCTGTTTTATCCATATAGGTTGGACCAATACCTTTTAAGGTAGATCCAATTTTACCTGCTCCCATATTGGATTCAGAAGCAGCATCCAATAATTGATGGGTCGGAAGGATCAAGTGTGCCTTACGGGCCAACACTAAATTTCCTTTTCCAACAGGATCGAATCCAGCGGCCTTTAAGTTGTCTAACTCTCTTTTAAGGATTATTGGGTCGATAACCACACCATTACCTATAAGGTTAAGTGTGCCTTCATTGAAGATTCCGGATGGAATGGTGTTCAGTACGAATTTTTTGTTGTCGAATTCTAAGGTATGTCCTGCATTTGGCCCACCTTGGAAGCGAGCAATTAAATCGTATTTAGGACAAAAAACATCTACGATCTTTCCTTTTCCTTCATCACCCCACTGCAAACCCAAAAGCACATCAACTTGCATAGTTATTATTGAATTTATTGTTTAAATATTTGTTTGATACACGAAAAAAATAAATGTTCGGCAGAAGGAAGTGAGTTTACTAGCCTTTTGCCGAACAAAGGTATATATTATATCTTTCTATGTTAAATTAATTTGAAATTACTTCCTCCTTTAAGGTCGTTTCATTCGTTCCTTTACTCTTGCGACAATCCGCACAGATGCCATAAAGGTTGAGAGAGTGGTGTTTAATATCAAAATTCAACAGGTCACCGATCATGGATTGGATCTGATGGATCCTAGGGTCACAAAATTCCACCACCTTATTGCATTCAATGCAGATAACGTGGTCATGCTGCTTGTAGCCATAGGATTTTTCAAATTGGGCCATGTTACGGCCAAACTGGTGTTTGGTAACCAAATCGCAGGATACTAACAGCTCCAAGGTATTGTAAACTGTGGCGCGGCTCACGCGGTATTTCTTATTCTTCATGTGGATATATAAGGATTCCACATCAAAATGGTCTGAACGTGAGTAGATCTCTTCCAGGATAGCGTAGCGCTCTGGTGTTTTTCTTAAGTTCTTGTTTTCAAGGTATGCCTCAAAAATCTTTTTAACAGTTTCGTAATTTTCGCCCTGTCTCATATGATTCCTTAACGTTAAAGGTTCAAATTTACCACTTTTGTATGGTATTCACTATTTAATTCTGTCAGACGCTTGTAAGTCTTTAATTCTCTGATTCGTAACGGGTAACTCCTGTGATGCCCGATATCTGTTTTAAATTTTTGATGAGGTTGTCCAATTGTTGCGTATCATTCACAAAAACCATGATATCTCCCTCAAAAATCCCTTCGTTACTGGAAATGGATAAGGAACGGATATTCACATTAAAATCATGTGAAATGACCGTTGTTATCTTATTCACTAAACCTACATCATCAATACCCACAATTTTTAAACCGGTCAAGAAGGAAGGTCTGTTTTGCATGGATGCCCATCTGGCTTTTAGGATGCGATATCCATAGTTAGCCATTAATTTGGATGCATTCGGACAGCTTGTACGGTGGATTTTTATACCATCATTCACTGTTAAGAATCCAAAAATATCATCCCCAGGAATTGGGTTACAACAAGGCGCCAAGGTATAATCCACTTTTTGGAAATCATCTCCAATCAAGATGGTATCATCTTTCTTATTGATCTTCTCTACCAACCCATTGATATGCGTTTGGAACTGATTCTGGTTAGCATCCTCCGAACGTTCAGCGGCAACAAATTCCCGAAGATTTTTGATATCAATACTTCCCTTGGCCACATTGTAGAATAATTCCTGCGAGCTTGGGAATTTAAAATAATTCGCAATCTTATTGATGTTGTCCGTATTGTAAGTGATTTTCAAGGTCTTTAACTTACGCTCTAAAATCTCCTTACCATCTTCAGCAACCCTTCTTTTTTCTTCTTTTAAGGATGATTTGATCTTGGACTTAGCTTTCGCCGTCACCACGAAATTCAACCAATCCTCTTTTGGAGTCTGTTTGCTGGAGGTGATGATCTCCACCTGATCACCATTCTGGAGCTCATGGCTTAAAGGCACCAATTTATGATTGACCTTCGCGCCGATACAAGTGGCCCCAATATCCGTATGGATCTCAAAAGCAAAATCAAGTGCAGTGGCACCGTTTGGTAATTGGATCAACGTACCTTTTGGCGTGAAGATGAAAATCTCGTCCGAGAACAGGTTCATCTTGAAGTCATCCACAAAGTCCATGGCATTCTGCTCAGGATTACTCAAAATATCCCTGATCTTCTGTATCCATAGATCTAATCCATTATCCGAATTAGACTCTTTGTACTTCCAATGTGCTGCAAAACCTTTTTCCGCAATTTCGTTCATGCGTTTTGTACGGATCTGTACTTCCACCCATTGACCTCTTGGGCCCATTACGGTTGTATGTAATGATTCATAGCCATTGGCTTTTGGAGAGGAAACCCAATCTCTCAAACGATCTGGATTTGGGCGATAAAGGTCAGTTACGATGGAATATACCTTCCAACATTCTGTTTTTTCCTTCTCATCCACCGTATCTATGATGATCCGGATCGCAAAAAGATCATAAACCTCTTCAAAAGGGATGGATTTTTTACGCATTTTGTTCCAGATGGAATGGATGGATTTAGGTCTTCCGAAAACCGAAGCCGTAATTCCCTCTTCTCCTAGAATCTCTTTAATAGGACCAATAAAGTCGGCAATAAACTTCTCCCTTTCGGCCTTTTTCTCGTTCAGTTTCTTGGCGATGAATTTATAAGTATCCGGATCGGTATACTTCATGGAAAGATCTTCCAATTCGGATTTTATCGCGTATAAACCTAAGCGATGGGCCAGAGGGGCATACAGGTAACTGGTTTCTGATGCGATCTTCAACTGTTTATGGCGTGCCATGAACTCCATGGTCCGCATGTTGTGAAGTCTATCGGCCAGTTTGATCAAGATCACACGGACATCATCCGCAAGAGTCAACAACATCTTACGGAAATTCTCCGCCTGCATGGAGCTATTTGGATCAAAGATCCCAGAGATCTTGGTCAGTCCATCGATAATACGAACCACCTTTTTACCAAACTGTTCTTCAATATCCTGTAAAGTGACACTGGTGTCTTCCACCACATCATGTAGGAGGGCACAGACAATGGAAGTTGTTCCTAAACCTATTTCTTCGGCAGCAATTTGTGCTACCGCTATGGGATGATAGATATAGGGCTCTCCAGATTTTCGGCGCATGTCCTTATGGCTTTCCAATGCAAGATCGAAAGCATTTCGGATCTGTTGCTTGTCGCCTTTCTGCAAGGTCGGTTTACAAGCTCGTAATAATGCGCGGTATCTTTTACGGATTTCCTTATTTTCTGCCTCAATATCAATCACGTATTCTTCCATAAAACTTCCTGAGTAATAAAATAATATTTAAAATTTTTATTATATTTAGTGGTCAAAAAACTATGTATTTTTGTATAGCGTTTAACGTATAAATATACGCAAAAAAAATGATAATTTAGGTTTCAGGCATAATTATTTAGAATAGCGAAAAGGATGAAAAAGTGGTTAGGGATATGTTTAATCGGGTTGTTTTTCCCTTTCTGGGGTCAAGCACAAACCTTGATTATGCCCCAGTATGGAGGAGGTAAACCGCCCGTAGTGGAAAAGTATGCCACCGATAAATTGGAGAATGGAGAAGTCGTTCCATGGTTTCCCATTGAAGAAATTGTTATCGTAGCGGTCAGGAGATTTAAAACGGAAGAAGAAAGACAAAAATATTTACGTCTAAAACGTAATGTTATTCGGGTATTACCTTATGCCATTTATGCGCAGAGGAGATATGAGCAATTGGATCGTGATCTGGCAATGGCGAATTCCAATCGTGAGGAAAAAAGATTGATCAAGGAATGTGAAAAGGAAATCAAGAAGAAGATCACTTCTGAAGTGAAAAACCTGAGTGTTTCCCAAGGAAAGATCCTCATTAAACTGATTGAAAGACAAACAGGAAGTACGAGTTATGAACTTGTGAAGGATATGAAGGGTAATATTTCTGCGTTTTTATACCAAGGGGTGGCTAAAATCTTCGGTCACAACTTAAAAAGCACCTATGATCCTACAGAGGATTATGAAATAGAGAACATTTTGCGTGAATACGAACGTTCGCGTCCGATGACGACCCAATAAAGGGATATCGGTTCCAACAACATATAAACCAATAAAACCAGCGATTATGAACAAGACGATCTATGATTTTTCAGCACTGGAGTTTAGCGGTAATAAGCGGTCTTTACGAGATTTTGAAGGTAAAGTAGTGCTTATTGTCAATACAGCCAGTAAATGTTTCTTCAATAAACAATTCGAAACCTTAGAAAGCCTTTATCGCAAATATAAACAGTTGGGTTTTGAAGTGCTGGCCTTTCCATCCAATGATTTTAGAAAGCAGGAGCCCCTGACCGGTAGAACGCTGGAAACCTATTGCAGGATCGCAAAACAAGTATCTTTTCCCGTATTCAAAAGAATCCATGTAAGAGGGGAATTTACCGACCCTTTATATCAATATCTATCCAATAGTAACATCAACGGAAAGGTGGATTCTGTTCCACTTTGGAATTTCCATAAATACCTGGTGAACAGGAAAGGGGAGGTTGTCGATTATTTCTATAGTTTGACGAGCCCAATGTCAAAGAAAGTCCACAATCGCATCGAAGAGCTGCTCTCGTTAAAAGTTTAACCATATATTTTGGTTAAATTTGGAATTCATCCAAAAAAATAAGAAAATATGAAGTTAGATTTATTGGTTATGACCGTTCATCCTGATGATGCGGAGTTAGGTGCAGGTGGAGTTATTGCTAAGTATGTAGCAGAAGGCAGGAAGGTTGGAATCATTGATCTCACACAAGGAGAATTGGGGACCAGAGGTACTGCTGAAACACGAGAAGCCGAAGCCGCAGAGGCAGCCAGGATTTTAGGAGTCGCAGTCCGTGAAAACCTTAAATTGAGGGATGGATTCTTCCAGAATAATGAAGAATGCCAATTGACCATTATTAAAGCGATCCGTAAATATCAACCCGAAATTGTGATCACCAATGCTTTGGATGATCGTCATCCTGACCATGGTAGAGCAAGTAAATTGGTCAATGATGCGCTGTTTTTGGCGGGGCTGAGAAGGGTAGAGACTCAATTGGATGGAAAGGAACAAGAAGCATTTAGACCTAGACTGCAATTGCAATTGATCCAGGATAAATACATACAACCAGATATATTGATCGATATCACGGAATATTGGGATGTGAAAGAGAAATCTATATTGGCTTATGGAACACAATTCAATGTTTCGGATTCGGATGATGAACCAGAAACCTATATTTCAAACCCTGATTTCATGAATTCCACGAGAGCTCGTGCGCAGGAATTGGGCCGCTCTATCCAGGTTAAATATGCGGAAGGCTTCACATCACGAAAACTATTGGGAATCAGTGATTTGTTTGAATTGATTTAATTTTTTATATTTGGTTTAGTCAATTATTTAGTAATTATTACAAACCAAATCCCAATGAGAAATTATCTGAAATCATGGAAACATAACATTGGGAATGGCTTAATTCCAATCCTCTTCGTACTGTTTATATTGGGCGCTTGTAAGAAAAATGACCTGGATTTAGATGACCCTACTTTATATCAGTGGGAGATTACGGAAACCTGGTCATCCACGATGCCCCATGATGATAATGGAGAAATAAAAGTCGATATCGGAAAAAATAGGCTTGTGGTCAACGTAGAGATCAAATGGTTAACCAATGCACAAGTCCAAAAACTTAAAGATGAAGATAAAAGGAATAGTAGTTATGAACTTAAATTCCGAAAATTAAAATAAAAAGATCAATATAAAACAAAAGGCCTAAAAAAAATTAGGCCTTTTGTTTTTATCAATTTTCAAAGAAAGCTCGAATATCCTTTTCGTCTTTTTTGATTTGTTCCTGCATCAATTCTAAACTTTCAAACCATTGGTCGTGGCGGATAAACTGTAGGAATTTAACCCTCACGGTCTTGGTATATAGATCATCATTGAAATCCAAAAGATTCACTTCAATCTTTCTGTTCATACCATCAACAGTTGGCCTGGTGCCTATATAACACATTCCCTGTGCTACACGCTCTGGCTCAGGTTGATAATAGTGTCCAGTTTTAATTTCACTTGATCTAGGATAGATCTCCACTTCCACCGCATAAATTCCATAGGCTGGAATCAGTTTATGGGCTTCATGAATATGAAGATTAGCCGTTGGAAAACCGATCTCCCGGCCAATTTGATCGCCTCGGATAACCGTTCCAGTCAATTCAAATGGATAGCCCAAGTATTTATTTGCCGTAATGATATCCCCTTTGATAAGTGATTCCCGAACGCGGGTAGACGATACAGCCACATCCTCAATATCCTGCTCCGGAATTTCTTCCACGGTATAATCAAATATCTGCGAATTATGGATCAAATCCTTGATCGTACCTTCCCGATTCTTGCCAAAATGATGGTCATATCCGATGACAATCTTCTTACAGCCAATTTTATTGACCAATACATTCGAGATGTATTCCTCTGCTGTTTGGTTAGAAAAATCGCGGGTAAAAGGAGTTATGATTAAATGATCGATTCCGGCTAAAGCCAATCTTTCTACTTTTTCCTCGATATCATTGATCAATCGCAGTGAATCATCGTCTGGATTGATGATCAATCTTGGATGTGGGTAGAAGGTTAGTAACACGGTTTCACCAGTATTATCTTTGGCAAGCTCAACCAATTTGTTCAGTATTTTCTGATGACCAACATGTACACCGTCAAACGTTCCGATGGTGACAATGGCAAAGTCTAATGGTTGAAACTCATCAAGATTTCTGTATATTTTCATTCCTTATTGTTGAAGGTTATTTTAACAAAGATTGCTCTTTGGTTTCTTTTATCTGATTAATTAAAGTGGTAAGATCCCAGGCATCCTGCACATCAAAATCACCACTTTTTGTTCTTCTCAATGAAGATAGGTGACTTCCAGATTGTAGCCTTTTCCCGAAATCATTGGCAATAGAACGGATATAGGTTCCCTTAGTACATCGAATCCGGAAATAAACCAATGGCATTTCAATTTTTTCAATGTCAAAGGCAGTAATGTTTATCCTTCTCGCTTTCAGCTCCACTTCTTCACCACGCCTTGCTTTTTCATAAACCCTTTCACCGCCAATTTTAATCGCTGAATGGGCAGGAGGGAATTGATCCTGTTCGCCGAGGAAATCCGCAGCCGTTTGCTGGATCATTTCTTCTGTGATATGTTGGGTTTCGAAGGTTTGGTCAATTTCACTTTCCAGGTCATACGTAGGGGTAGTAGCACCTAAAGTAATGGTCCCGGTATATTCCTTGTCTTCAGCCTGAAAGCCGTCGATCTGTTTGGTCATTTTACCTGTACATACAATCAATAATCCCGTTGCCAATGGATCCAAGGTGCCCGCATGTCCCACCTTTAATTTTAAAGGTTTTAGGGTATTTCTTAATTTTCCCACCACATCAAAACTCGTCCAGGTCAACGGTTTGTCAATCAACAAAACGGCACCTTCAGCAAAATTGAGGTCGGCAATGGATTTATCTTCTTGTATGTTGTTCATTCCAATTTTCTGCAAAAATAGTAATAATATTTAGCATTGCCCTTGCTATAAATAAAAACGGTCAAGGGTTTTACCACACCTTGACCGTTCATTACCTATTATAGCGTACGATTATTGGTTATAAAAGAAAACCAATAAAGCAATACCGATTACAATTCTATACCAGCCCCAAAACTTGAAGCCGTATTTTGTCAATACAGTGATAAATGATTTTACAGCGATCATGGCCACAATAAAGGCAACGATATTTCCTATGATGAACACCATAATGGTTTCATTGCTCGCCATGATCATTTCATATCCTTTCTGTGCATGCGCTGTTCCTTCGCCCCAAGTCTTTACGAAAATAGAATAGACCGTAACGGCCAACATGGTAGGAACCGCCAAGAAAAAGGAAAATTCAGCTGCAGCTTTACGGTCCAATCCTTGGGTTAAACCCCCAATGATGGATGCCGCAGAACGCGATGTCCCTGGCATCATGGCTAAACACTGCCAAAAACCAATAATAAATGCTTTTTTAATTGGAATCTGCTTTTCGTCTGTGATCTTTGGATTCTTGAACCATTTATCAACGAACAAAAGAACAACTCCACCTAAGACAAGAACTGCCGAAATAGCAATCTGGTTCCCTAGAACTGCCTCAATCTTATCGTCTAATAATTTACCTAAAACCAAAGCTGGAATAACAGCGATGGCCAGTTTGAAATAGAAATTCAGGTTTTTAAAATCGAAGAACTTTCTCCAATAGAGCACGACGATGGAAAGGATGGCACCGAACTGGATCGACACTTGAAACATTTTCAGATATTCACTTTCTTGCATACCCATCAGGGCAGCTGTGAATCCCATATGGGCAGTAGAAGATATGGGTAAATATTCGGTTAATCCTTCAACAATTGCTAGGATTATGGCCTCAAAAATACTCATCTATTATTTTTCTTTTGTCTTTGGTTTATATAAAATGGCTACGAATCCTAATGCAAAACCAGCTACTACCACTAAAGGAGCAAGCGTGATCTTGGTGAAACTATAGATATCTTCAGTACCCATCATCAATAAAAAACCTACAGCAACCACAATGATGCTTAATATAAATAATTGATAATTTATTTTATGAAAGATAAATTGGCCTTGGTTAGCCGTTTTAGCCTGCGTTTTCGTGTTTTTTACAGTCTGACTCATTTTAATAATAATTGATTAACGGTATAAACTCGCGGATTTAGCGCGTAAATATTTGGTAACAGCAAAATAGGTACTCAAACCTGAAATCAGGATCCCCAATCCGATAACGATCGCAAAAATAATCGCAAACTCCACCCAATCACGAAGGAACACCAATTCAGGAACCTGTTTTTGAGCAAATTGAAGGGTCAATACCAATAATAGAATAGCGATCAAGGAACCAATTAGGCCATGAGCAATGCCATACATGATATATGGGCGTCTGATGAAATTCTTGGTCGCACCGATCAATTGCATACTCTTGATCAAGAAACGCTGCGAGTAGATCGCTAAACGGATGGTGTTGTTGATCAAAGCAACGGCAATGATCAATAGGATTACCGTGAATGCCAAAATAACAATTCCAATGATACGGATGTTCTGGTTGACCATATCAATCAATGACTCTTGGTAAACCACTTCTTTTACCTTACTGTTCTTGCCAACCTTATCAATGAACATTTTGATGCTATCGGTATTGGCATACTGTTCTTTCATGTAGATATCAACAGATGGTAATAGGGGGTTATGGCCCAGGTATTCTACGAAATCTTCACCAAGATCTTCTTTCAGATTCTTGGCTGCTAATTCTTTACTCACATATTCTGAACGGAGCACATATGGAT
Source organism: Sphingobacterium tenebrionis (assembly GCF_037126265.1). Taxonomy (NCBI): domain Bacteria; kingdom Pseudomonadati; phylum Bacteroidota; class Sphingobacteriia; order Sphingobacteriales; family Sphingobacteriaceae; genus Sphingobacterium; species Sphingobacterium tenebrionis. The sequence goes on along the minus strand of NZ_JAYLLN010000013.1, from coordinate 50,054 downwards.
CTTTTTCAAGGTCCTTCTGCAAAGAAAGCACATCGCCTTCATTGACATTGTCGTTGACAATGACATTCAGCACGATATTTTCCTTCACATACCGAGATAGGTTTTTGGCATGCACGAGGATCAATCCCAATAAGCCTGTCATTAATAGTACCAGTGCAATACTGATCACTGTAGAAATGTATACCGATTTAGTTTTTTTTCTTGGCGAACCCTGTTCGATCACTGACATATGATTTCCTTAATATTATGTGCGAAAGTAAGTATTTTCACTAAACATCTAACAACGAATATCAGAAATTATTGTATAGAATAAAAAAGTTTTGTGCTAAAATTGCCTTAAAATAGCTATTTTCGCAATTCTTACAACATTTCTTTTATCAATAATAATGGAGTACAATCATCTTTCCATCGAGCAAAAGTGGCAAAAGTTTTGGGCTGATCATCAGACCTTTAAAACAGAAACGGCATCCGATAAACCAAAATATTATGTGTTAGACATGTTTCCCTATCCATCGGGCGCAGGTCTGCACGTCGGCCACCCACTCGGATATATCGCTTCTGACATTTTCTCAAGATATAAAAGGCTGAAGGGTTTTAATGTATTGCATCCCATGGGATACGATTCGTTTGGCCTTCCGGCAGAACAATATGCCATTCAAACTGGCCAACACCCTGCAATCACTACCGAAGCTAATATCAATCGCTATAGGGAGCAGATGGATAATATCGGTTTCTCTTACGATTGGAGTAGGGAGATCAGAACCTCTGAACCTGAATATTACCATTGGACCCAATGGATTTTCATGAAATTGTTCGATGCCTGGTACAACAAAACCAGCGATAAGGCGGAGACCATCCAAGCGCTGATCCAACATTTTGAAAGCCAAGGTTCAGCAGGTATACAGGCCGAAGCAGATGATGATATCCGTGAATTCACCGCAGCGGAGTGGAAAGATTTTTCTGATAAAGAACAACAAGAAGAATTGTTGAAATACCGTTTGGCCTACCTACGCGAAAGTACGGTGAACTGGTGTGCTGCATTAGGCACTGTATTGGCGAATGACGAGGTGATCAATGGTGTATCCGAACGCGGAGGATTCCCGGTAGAACAAAAGAAAATGATGCAATGGTCGATGCGTATCACCGCCTATGCAGACCGGTTATTGCGTGGTTTGGAAACGATCGATTGGCCAGAACCCTTAGTGGAAATGCAACGCAATTGGATAGGCAAGTCGGTAGGAGCAAGTGTGAAATTTCCAGTTCCACAATTGAACAGCGAGATTGAAGTCTTCACTACCCGTTTAGATACCATCTTTGGAGTAAGTTTCGTAGTCTTGGCGCCAGAACATGAATTGGTGGATGCATTGACTACAGCCGACCAAAAGGCACAAGTAGAGGCATATATCGATAAGACATCCAAAAAATCCGAATTAGATCGGATGGCAGATACAAAAACTGTTTCAGGTGCATTTACCGGATCTTATGCAAAACATCCGATTACGGGAGAAGATGTACAGATCTGGATTGCTGATTATGTATTGGCAAGTTATGGAACTGGTGCAGTAATGGCCGTTCCATCCGGAGATCAAAGAGATTACGTCTTTGCTAAGCATTTTGGATTGCCGATCATCGCAATTTCTGATACCCAGGATATTTCAGAAGCAGCAGATCCAAACAAAGACGGAAAATACATCAACTCTGATTTTATCAATGGAATGACCTACCAAGAGGCAGTGCCTGCTTTGGTGGAGCGTTTGGAATCTTTGAAATTGGGTAAAGCAAAAGTAAACTTCCGTATGCGGGATGCCATATTTGGTAGACAACGCTATTGGGGCGAACCAGTTCCTGTATATTTTAAGGAAGGGTTGCCTTATCTGATCAAAGAGGAGGAGTTGCCTCTATTATTACCAGAGGTTGATAAATATTTGCCGACCGAATCGGGCGAACCACCATTGGGACGCGCTGAAGACTGGAAATATCAGGATGAATACGAGTATGAGTTGAGCACCATGCCAGGTTGGGCAGGTTCGTCTTGGTATTGGTTCCGATACATGGATCCGAAAAATAAAACGCAATTTGCTTCTTCTGAAGCGGTTGATTATTGGAAAGCCGTAGATTTATATATTGGTGGTTCAGAACATGCCACCGGCCACTTATTGTATTCTCGCTTCTGGAACAAATTCCTGAAGGACATTGGATACCATAATGAAGAAGAGCCATTCAAAAAATTGATCAACCAAGGGATGATCCAAGGAAGGTCGAATTTTGTTTACCGTATTTTGGATGCGGAAGGTAGAGGAACCAACAAGTTTGTATCCTTAGGCTTAAAGAATGAGTATCCAACGATTCCATTGCACGTTGATGTAAATATTGTTCATAACGATGTGTTGGATCTGGAGAAATTCAAATCATTCCGTCCGGACTTTGCCAATGCTGAATTTATTTTGGAAAATGGCAAATATATCTGTGGAACTGAGGTGGAGAAGATGTCCAAATCTAAGTTCAATGTGGTTAACCCAGATGATATCATCAGTCAATATGGTGCAGATACCCTACGTTTGTACGAAATGTTCCTGGGTCCTTTAGAGCAGGCAAAACCTTGGAATACAAACGGTATTGAAGGGGTATATAAATTTTTACGTAAGGTATGGCGTCTGTTCCATGATGCAGAAGGGAACTTCCTGGTGTCAGATGACGAGCCTAGCAAAGCCGAATACAAAGCATTGCATAAGATCATCAAGAAAGTGGAAGAGGACATTGAAAGATTTTCCTTCAATACTTCCGTTTCTGCTTTTATGATCTGTGCCAATGAGTTGACTGATCTTAAATGTAATAAGCGTAAGATCTTACAGGATCTGATCATCTGTTTGGAACCTTATGCACCACATATTACGGAAGAGCTTTGGTCCTTATTGGGCAATGAACCAGGAACCATATCCTATGCACCATATCCAGTCTTTAATCCAGAATACTTGGTGGAAAGCGAATTTGCATATCCTGTATCTATCAATGGTAAAATGCGTATGAATCTACCTTTGGCATTAGATCTGGATCAAAAGGCGGTAGAGGCAATTCTTATGGAAAACCAAGATGTACAGAAGTATTTGGATGGGAAACCAGTTAAGAAGATCATTTTTGTAAAAGGGAAGATCATTAATATCGTGATCTAAATCAATATTTTTTTAAAGTAGCAGAAGGCCGTATCAGCACATTCGTGTTTGATACGGCCTTTTTTGGTTCACAATGAAGGTATATTGTAAGCACCTTGTAAGTAAGGTTTAAGTGCATAAAGGCACTTACACCTCACTTACATGTCACTTCCAGCTCACTTTCACCAAGACCCAAAATACGATTCATATTGTAAAAACAGAGCAACATGGAAGAAGCATGAAATCCGATCAGGGTTTTTAGGCTAGGAAAGAAAATTTAGTGAAAGACAAATTAAATAATGGGTTTAAACAAGTTTTAAGCATGATTTATTGCAGGCTTTCCTATGTAGATGTTTGTTTACAAATAAAATTTAACCCATTTTAAATATTACTCAATAGGATTTCCGTTTTTCGATTAAAAATTTATTATAAAATTAATTTTGATAATAAATATTTAAAACAAACGTTTGATTTGAAAAATTCAATTTTGATTATTTGAGATATATTACACTATAAAGAAATATTTTACACAATATTGTCGGTCATCTATTTTCCTAAAAAAGATTTTCAATTATATCTTTGTTTCAGATTTGAATAGGGGAGTATAAAATTAAGATCACACTAACTATTAATTTTTATCCAACAAATCAATTTAAAAATTTATTAAATCAATTCTTATCGTTAAGAAATGAATAAAACATTACTTTCTATAGCCCTTGGTCTGTCCATTAGTGCAGCAAGTTACGGGCAAACCCTAACCATCAAACGCGATTCAGTAGTTACTGTAAGCGACGATCAATACAAAGTTGTTACCAACCGCTTTTTTGATAACTGGTTTTTTGGTGCTGGTGCTGGTGCGCAAATGTATTTTGGTGACCACAATAAACAAGCAAAATTTGGCGAACGTTTAACACCATATTTCCATGGCTATATTGGGAAATGGTTCTCACCAGGTATTGGGGTGCGCGTAGGTGTTGATGGATTAAAGGTTAAAGGATTAACCCAATTTGGTCCGCATTCAACAGGTGTACAATATGATGGAAAACCATGGGATGGATACTGGTTATATAATGAAGAGTTTGGATATTGGCATCTTCGTGGAGATGTATTGTTCAATTTAACGAATATCTTAGATGGTTTTAAACCAAACCGTTTTTACAACGTTAGCCCTTATGCTGGTTTAGGTTGGATGGTGACTACCGAAACGCCAAATGAGCGTGAAGTAAGTGCAAACATTGGTGTTTATAATACATTTCGTTTAGCAAATGCCTTGGACCTAACACTTGATGTAAGAGGAGCAATGGTTCATGACCGTTTTGATGGGGATGAAGGTAACCGGAGAAATGATGGTATCCTATCCGCAAGTTTAGGTCTTGTTTACCGTTTCAACAAACGCGATTGGGATAAGCCAACCCAAATTAAAGTAACGGAATCTTACGATGAAGCACAACTGCAAGCTATCCTAGATCGCTTAAAGCAACTGGAATCAGACAACGATGCCTTACGTAAATTGTTGGCTCAAGCTAAGGATACGACCATTACGAATATTAACGTGAAGAGAAACATGTTGGCTGCACCAATTCTTGTTACTTTCCCAATCAATAAAAGTACGGTTAGTAATGAAGCTCGTGTAAACCTAGGCTTCTTCGCGAAGTTGATCAAAGAAACCAATCCTAATTTTGTATACAGTATCACGGGTTATGCGGATGAGGGTACAGGTACTCCAGCGATTAACGAACGTTTGAGTAGAGAACGTGCAGATGCTATTTACAATGTATTGGTCAACGAATTTAAGGTTAATCCTAACCAGTTGAAGAAAGACCATAAAGGTGGTGTTGCGAATATGTTCTATAACGACCCTAGATTGAGCAGGGCAGTTATTACGATTGCTGATCTTCTTTTAAATGAAAAAATCGAAGAAAACTAAATGAGAATTTGATAACTATCAATTCTTTAAGAATATAAAAAGAGGCTTTATCAAATGCTTGATATAGCCTCTTTTGCTTTTATGGTTTGATATTTGTCCTTTTGAAATATATGGTGATAATCCATACCTTACAAAAAAATGAACACATGAAATATTTAGGTATCCTTTTCGGCTTAATGGTCATTGTATCTTGTCAACAAAATAAAAAAACATCAACTCCTACGGAAACAACAACGGCGAAGGTCTATAGTCCACCACAAGCGCCTACTGTTTTAACCAGCCCTGAAGATCAAAATACCTATGTATTTGACCATTATTGGGATAATTATAATTTTCAGGACACCTTATTATCCTTGAATCCGGAATACAGTGAGCAAGCAATTGTGAATTATATCAATATGATGAAATTCGTAGATGAAAAGAAGTTTAATGATGGGCTGGAGGATCTTTTCAACCAAGCGAAAATAGAACCCAAAACCTTTCAATACCTAACAACTACCATGGATCGTTACTTGGGTGATCCAAATTCACCATTAAGGAACGATATCCTTTATGAAGGTTTTATACTTAACCTGCTAAAAACAGATAAATTAACGGAAGCTCTAACGATAAAGTACAAAACCTTACTTCCGATGGTGCAGAAAAATAAACCGGGAACTAAGGCAGCTGATTTTAAGTTCTTGAAAGATGATGCAACGTTTTCTAGTCTCTATGAAGAAAAAGCAGATTGGATCTTTCTCTTTTTCTATGAACCGGGTTGTAGTTCCTGCGCAGATGCCATTGAGGCATTAAAAGATTATCAGCCATTCAATGCGCTGATTGACTCTGGAAAATTAAAGGTACTAGCGATTTATCCCGATGGAAACCGTGACCTTTGGGATGATTATAAAGCGGAAATTCCTGAGAATTGGATCAACGGCTTAGATGAGGAGCAATATATTGTGAACAAAGGCATCTATCAGATCAAAGCAACCCCCACGATTTACCTGCTCGATCAACATAAAAATGTTCTTTTAAAGGATGCAAATTTAGATGAGGTCGCCAAGTATCTCAAGATTTAACTCATAAAACATTCCTATGAGGTATAAAGCCCATTGCTTGGTATAGACGAAAACTTACAATTTTATGGATAATGTATTTATTTGAATGAAAGCAGGTATTTTGCTTTTAGATTAGGGATAATTTCTAATCATAATTAAGGATATTTGTGTCAATTTTTAAAACACACTAACCATGAATAGATTTTTTTTGACAATGCTTGCATTGTTTTGCTCCAGCATTTTTTTTATTGGCTGTAATTCCGGACAAAAGGACGAAGTAACCAAAGACCCAAGGTATGCGGATATTGCAAACAATATCTTTTTCACCAAACAGCCGACCTATTACTATCATTACAAACAACAGCGACCGGATGGTAAAGAAGGATATTTCTTATCCTCCCAACCACAGATGCCATCTGCCGAACTCATTAAGGAGATTCCGGTAAGAGCACATGTGCATATCTCGAAGGTATTTGAAATCCCACAAGAGGATGGTTCCGTGCAGGTCATGGTTGAAGGAAAAGTTTTTCCGGATACGCAAAGTAGCGGAGAAGAATACAAAGCCCTCTATGAAGATATTAAACCTTCGCTTGAATTAGAGAAGTAAACTTATTAGATTTGACAGCCGGATGAATTTAACATCCGGCTGTTAATTTTCGTATATATCATGCAGAAGGCTTCCTTTGTTTATAATCCTCAAAAAACTACCTATCCCATATTATTTGCAATCTGTATTGCACATTTACTGAATGACCTGATCCAGGCTATCATACCAGCATCCTATCCGATGCTAAAAGAAAATTTCCATTTGAATTATGCCCAGATTGGTGTTATTACCCTCTGCTTCCAATTGGCTTCTTCCTTACTACAGCCCGTTATAGGCGCTTATACGGATAAACATCCAAAACCTTATTCACAGATCGTTGGGATGATGTTCAGTTTTGTAGGGGTGATCTCTCTGGCCTATTCCAATAATTATGGTTCCATCTTGTTTTCCGTGATCATGGTGGGTATCGGGTCATCTATCTTCCATCCTGAATCTTCCAGGGTGGCCTTTATGTCCTCCGGAGGAAAAAGAAGTCTTGCCCAATCTATTTTCCAGATCGGTGGTAATACCGGGACAGCCTTAGGACCATTGCTATTGGCCTGGTTTGTCATCCCCAATGGACAACGGTATATTATTTGGTTTGTCGCTGTAATTGTTCTTGCCCAGGTGGTGTTGACCTATATTGCAAAATGGTACCAGAAAGTCTTGTTGGCACAAAAAGGAAATGGCAAGAAACTGCTCAAAATCCCAGATCTGTCTTCCCAACGCATTGCTTGGTCAATTGGTATATTATTGCTATTGATTTTTTCCAAATACATCTATATCGCCAGCATTACGAGTTACCTGCAATTCTACCTGATGCAGAAGTTCGGGATATCTGAAGTTGGAGCGCAGTTATACCTGTTCTATTTCTTGATTGCCATTGCTTTAGGAACTTTGATTGGCGGATCCTTGGGCGATATTTTAGGTAGGAAATATATTATTTGGCTTTCTGTGCTAGGTTGTGCACCTTTCACATTGTTATTACCTTACGCCAATCCCTTCTGGACGGCCATTCTGGTTTCGGTTATTGGATTTATTATGGCTTCTGCCTTTCCTTCCATTTTGGTTTATGCACAAGAACTGCTGCCGAAGAAAATCGGCATGGTATCGGGTTTATTCTATGGTTTTGCCTTTGGAATGGGTGGGATAGGAGCCGCATTCCTGGGTTGGTGGGCCGATCATACCTCATTAGATAATATCTATCATGTATGTTCATTCCTGCCTTTGATTGGTATTATTGCTTACTTCTTGCCAAACATGAAAAAGATCGGATTTAAGACAGTTTAGATTCTTTGGCAGACCCAAACGGAAGCATTACCAACAGTTGGGTCTTCCAACGCTTTCTTAAGGACAATAAACTCGTTTGCTTTTAATAGATGCTCATAATCCGTTGGGGATAAGGAGGCATGGTATACATCTTCCTGGTTTAACCTACTCCAAGCTTCACCCTCATCCGGGCCGGAGGTAAAAACCAACATACCACCGGGGTTCAAGTATTGTTTGAATATAGGGAACATCGATTGCTGATCTGCAGCAGGCAGATGAAAAAAGCTATGCCAAGCTATGATGGCGTCGAATTTTTCCGGTAGATCCAAATTCCTCATATCCTGAAGGATAAAAGCTTGTTCGGGGAAATTCTGGGCTGCAATCTTAAGGATCTCCCTACTGGCATCAACCGCAACGACTGATCTTCCCAAAGATAGTAGATAGGCTAAGATGGGCTTTCCAGTTCCGCAACCTAAATCCAGTATCTTTCCATCTTGGGGGATTTTTTCCAGGACAAAATCCAGATAAGCCTTCTCCATGAGGTCTTGCCCACGGTTCTGATGGAACCAACCGGCTATTTTGTCATAGATCTTGTAGACATCTTTACTTTCCTTCATGATTTCGATTTTAATCGAATGTAAGGGTTACTTTTTTGAATTCCAAAGCTTCGATCAAAGGCTGGAACACCGACATGGCATTTTTTTGAGTCTGTGAAAGGATATCAGATGCCTTAACCTGTTTGTGGATTTCCTCTTCTGCATATTTATAGGCTTCATCTACCAGGTCTGCTTCCCTAAAAAACGCCATTTTGGTATCATATACCTTCGAATCTTTATGGTCGATTTTGACGTAACATATTTCAGGTTTTGGAAGATGGATGGTAACAGAATCACCAGTAACCTGAATGTCCGTTGAATCGAGTTTAGTGAGGTCAATACAACCTACTGCATCTGCTTTGATGATCAATAGTACACTCGCATCAGGAAGATAGGCACTGATGCTTTTATGTTCAACCACGTCGCTATATCTATATTTTACCAACTCGAGTTTGCCCATGGCTTCGATTCTTTCCAATAGCACCTGATGATTGCTTTCGGTTTTCGTGCTTGGCTTTATACGGTCCCATACAAACCAGGTGACCCCGATGATGATGGCCAGTGTTAAAAGTACTTTTAAAATTTTTCCCATAATATATATTGCTCAAATAATAGACCATAATAGGGATAAAATGTCAAGTTCTTGTAAGGGTATTTTTTAAATGATTATATTCGAATGATAATTCTCCCCAAGTACATGGGGGTATGATTTAAATCCAATTATGCTTTTGAAAGGTATTTTTCACACTATTCTAAAACTTTGGCTGGTTCTATTCTTTTGTATCCCAGCTTTACATGCGCAGATCCCCAATCCTAAAAGTAAAGGACAAGATTATTATGTTTCCAATCCCGATGGTATTTTGGATTGGTATTCCGTGCAGGAACTTGATAGTATATGTAAAAGCATAGAACAGGAAACAGGGGCGGAGTTTGCCATTGTGCTGGTCAATGATTACGATGGTGAAGATGATTTTGAATTTGCTTTATCTTTATTCAATAAATGGGGGATTGGGAAAAAAGAGTCCAACAATGGATTGTTGCTCTTTATCGCAAAGGATAGGCGGGAATATCGTTTTATTTCTGGCTATGGAATGGAACGGCTCTTTCCGGATGCCTATTTAAAGCGGGTGGGCGAATTATACCTTGTACCTAATTTTCAACAGGGGTATTACAGCGCTGGTGTTTTTCAAGCGGTGCGTTTTATTGAACATGTGCTTAAATCACCAGATTCCGTAAAAGAGCTGAAGGAGATGATGCCCGAAGCACAGCCTTTCTTCAGTTGGGATAATGCTATTTTTAAAAATAGCTTATTGGTGATCCTCTTTTTTATTGCATTATACATCTATACCCATCTAGTCATTAAATCGCTATTAAAAAAAGCGAACAAAGTCTCGTTTGTAAAGCCAATATTTTATGGGCTTGGATGTGGTGTATTATTGATGTTTGTATCAGTTTTCCCACTGATCATTTTATATGAGGATCTCAGCCCCTTGTATAATAAGAACAATACCCCTTATATATTATTTGCATTGGGAGGGGTTATTTTGGCCATGCGGATTACTACTGGTAGGGAAAGTATCGTTAAGGGTGGCAAGGATGAGGAAGAAAAACAAATTGCACTCAAGAAGTTTAGGAATTACCTTCTGGTACCTATGTTGCTTTCACCATTGGCGCTATTCGATTTGATTTGGCTTTCAAATCGGATGTTCAAAAACAGAGGTCGTTTTCTTCCACCGAACAATGATCCGGAATGGACGCGCTTGAATCGAAATAAGGACGCCAAAAAGATCAAGACGATCCTTGATGATGGCCAACGTGCCGAAGAGCAGAAAGGATCCCGGAAATATGAAATCTGGCAGCATAGTAAGACCGGGAAGTATGAATTGGTCCCTTGGGAAGTAAGTAAAAAATTTGATGTCTGTCCGGCATGTGGGTATCATACCTTATTGAAAAACCAGACCAAAACGGTAGTTGCTGCGAATTATTCCAGTGCAGGTTCTGGAGAGAAATTCGATAAATGTCAGTTTTGTAATTATAAAAAGCATATTGAATTCTACACCATTGCCAAGAAGACCCGCTCCAGCAGCAGTAGTTCTTCTGGAGGATCTTCTGGCGGTGGTTCCTCATCCAGCAGTGGAAGTTTTGGTGGTGGTTCTTCCGGTGGTGGGGGTGCCGGCGGGCGATGGTAATTACAGTTCCAATAAAAATTCGGTAAGATTTTTATTCGTTGGCAATTCCAGTTTTTTCCGCAATCGGTACCTACGGATCTCCACACCTCTGGTACTGATATTCAATAAGGAGGCAATCTCCTTACTCGACATGTTCAGCCTTAGGTAGGCACAGAGTTTAAGATCATTGGGCACCAAGCTCGGATAATCAGCTTTCAGTTTTTTGAAGAAATTCTCATGGGCTTCATTGAAGCTTTTTTCAAAAAGATCCCAGTCCCGATCATCACTATGTGCTTCATCAATCAGTTTATTTACCTTTCGTAATTGCTCGTTACTCAACTTGTTACCATTAGAATCATTCAGGTTGGTCAGTTCATGATGCAGGTTGTTGAGCATTTCATTTTTATAGACAATATTCATGGCCGAATTGGCCAATTCCCTGTTTTTGATGGCAAGTTCCTGTTCGAGTTGTTCGTTCTTTATGGCCATCAATTTCTTTTCGTTCTCTTCGGCTTCTCGGGCCAAACGTTTTTCTTGATCTGCTAACATGTTTTCCTTCAGCTTACGTTGGTCTTCCTTTAGCCGCTTTTCATAAGCTTTCTTGCTCCAAAAGAACAGAAAGATAGCCGCTAATACGTATAGCAGGATCATTGGCCAACTCAGGTACCAAGGAGCCTTGATTCGAAAGTTAATCGATGTGATATCAGATTGTATCCCGTTTGCTGATATCGCTCGAACCTTAAAGGTATAATTTCCAAAGGGCAGATTCGTGAAATCCCTATAAGCTACCACATCCCAGTTGGACCAATCATCGGTATAACCTTCCAAGACATATTGGTATCGAATGGGCGATGAGGAATACCAAGGCGACGCGAATGAAATCCTTAAATTGTTTTCGGCATTGGGAATGCTTAAGTCGTCATATAAAGGTTTCTGGTCCTTGGTGATGTTCCAGATATTGGTGATAATGGGTTTGGGAATCTGTTGCTTTACGGGGAATTTGTTGAAGTAAAGTGCAAAACCATTATCTAAACCAAACAGGGATAGTTCGCTGTTAACCTGTAATATATGTTCGTAATTATTCATCATTCTCCCTTTTAACGAATTCCAGGAGGAAGAGTCAATTCGGATTTGTTCATCGGCGGGAAATTCCACCCGGGCAATATGAGATTTTTTGATTAGCCAGTATTGGTTGTTGCTGATCGGAATGACCTTGTTGGCATTGTAAAAAGAACCCAGCTGTCCGTTGAGTTCCGCATAGGCTTTAAATTCATTCAATACATGGTCAAAACGGTAGAAGCCTGAGTCGGTAGCAAATACAGCGTTATTGGCCAAGTTATATATTCCATGGATCCGGGCATTCTTCGGCAGTCCTTTATCCATGGTTTTCCATTCTTTTACGGATTGGTATCCGGGATTGAATTTTACCTGTTGAACTTGCTGTTGGTTACTTATCCAAAAAGTTTCCGCTTGCTCTTGGTAAATGTCGCGCGTTAGGTCGTTCCTGCCTTCCAACTGTTTGACAAATGACACGGTTGGATCTGTGGTCATCAATCCGATTCCAGTGTAATTTCCTTGCAGCCAATAATTACTATTGGCAACAGGTAGAAATTTCCAAGCTCCGGTTACAGAAGAGATTTTTTTAAGCACTTGGTCCTCTAAGATAAAAGTGCCATTATTATGGCCTATAACCAGTTTTCCCGCAATATTCGCCAATTGCCATACTTGGCCTTGGGAATTGGGGATGAGTTGAAATTTCAATGAATTATAAGAGGAAACCCCTTTCCAATCACTTACGAACAAACCTTGGTTGGTGCCCAGGTAGATCTTATTATTGAACAGGATCGAACTGTATACTGTACCGATATTGCCTGTAAAGTCTGAATAATAATATAAGGGTGAATTGATATCAATGCGGTCGATCCCATTATCTAAGCCCACCCAAAGATTGGATTGTTTATCCACGGCTAAACTTAATACGGTATTGTTCTGTAATCCATTGTTCTTGCTGATATGCTGAACGATTTCACCCGATTTATTCACGATATACACCCCATTCTGTATGGTTCCAAAGGCGTACTGATCTGCAAAAAGTTTAACCCCATTATTGATCTGATATCTTTTGAGGGCATCATCAGCCGCCGTTGGAAAAGGTTTGATGGAGCCTGTGGGGCTCATTAAGAACAAACCATGATTGGCGGTTGCGATTAAGGTTTGATGATCATGGAAGGGGAGCATGCTTAAAATATTCATGCCCTGGAGCTTGGCTGCGTCTGGAATCCTTTCTAGACGATTATTGCTCAAGCGGTGTAAACCCGAAGGTATCTGTTCAAAATACAGGTTGTAACCAACCTGATGGCCGAATAGGAAAGGCTCGCCCTGTGCTCTTAGCAAATCAATGCTCCCTTTTTGATAGCGGTAACTTTTTGAAAAGCTGTGGAAGAATACCTGGTCTTCTTGGATGAGGATCCGCCAGATATCATCATTGCGTAAGGTTTCTTTATCTTTGATTGAGTCCGACAAGCTGGTGTAGTTCATTTTCCCATAGCTTCCTCTGGTCCAATAGCCAAATTCACCCGACCCACCAACAAAAACTCTTCCTTCTTTATCGATATTGACGCTGCGTAGGCTGGCGTGGTTCTTCATAGGGAAAAGCTTCCATTCCTGTCCATCAAATACCAATAAACCTTCCGTATTGGCTGCATATACAAATCCGTCATGACTGATGGCAAGTCCCCAATTTTGGTTTCCAGCAGCATACATCGATTTGGTATATTGCTGCACAAAAGGGGTTCCGACCCTAGGGATGTTCTGCCCTAGGATGCTGACACTAATGAATAATAGGAAAAAGCCAATAAAGCCAGATTTTATAGACATAAGGTTCAAACTTATCCAAAGATAATAAATCCATTTAATCCTTAAAAAATAGCATATTTGTAGGAAGAGAGTGCGTTTATTATATCATCCACATTAAAAATCAACTATGCTCAAATTCGCAAATGCTAAAATCAATATAGGCTTGCATATTACAGAAAAGCGTTCCGACGGATACCATAACCTGGAAACTGTGTTTTATCCAGTGAAGATTTATGATGCTGTCGAAATCACACCTAGCCAGGAAGTAGCCTTGCAGATTTGGAATTCAGATTTAATAGCTGATGATAATAACTTGTGTTTAAGGGCATATAGGTTGTTAAGTTCCATATATGATTTACCTCCAGTAACCATTCATTTGCTGAAAAATATTCCGATTGGTGCTGGCTTAGGGGGAGGTTCTTCCGATGCAACAGCTGTATTACTGTTATTGAACGAACAATTTTCCTTAAATATTTCTACAGAAGAATTGAAGCAATTAGCTGCAAAACTTGGTGCCGATTGTCCATTCTTTGTAGAGAATAAAGCGATGTATGCTGTAGGTATAGGAACAGATCTCGAAGAGATTGCTCTTGATCTATCTTCCTATCAGATCGTACTGGTCAAGCCGGATATCCATATCTCTACGGCAGAAGCATATAGTCAGGTCCTTCCGAAACCATCCGAACTGGATTTACGGCAAGCGATAAATCTTCCCATTCAGGAATGGAAATATACCATTAAGAATGATTTTGAATTTTCTCTTTTCGAAAAATATCCGCTGATAGGTGATATCAAGAATAAGATGTATGAATTGGGGGCTATTTATGCATCCATGAGCGGATCTGGATCTTCTGTCTACGGTATTTTTGATACCACCGATGGATTGGAAGATTTAAAGCATTACGGTCAACTGTTTTTGCCTACTAATTTATAATCCTTTCCAGTTATTTAGGGCTTTTAATTGTATTGATAAAATGCGTAAATAATTAGCGTTTTTTCAATATTTTCATTAGTATTGTGGTGAAAAAATAAATAATTAACAATAAATGTCCCTAAATCTTAAGAATTTCATCAAACAAGTTGATTTGCGAAACCCAAATGAACCTGAATTTTTACAGGCTGTCACGGAGGTTGTCGAAGATCTTATTCCCTATGTAAATGAGCATCGTCCTGATCTTATTGACCTTAAAATTTTAGAACGGATGGTTGAACCTGAACGAATTGTTTCTTTTCGGGTGGCTTGGACAGATGATCAGAATCAGATCCAGGTAAATCGAGGTTATCGTGTTCAAATGAATTCGGCCATCGGACCTTACAAGGGAGGTTTGCGATTTGCCCCAGATGTAAATCTGAGCATTCTTAAGTTTTTGGCATTTGAGCAGGTGTTCAAGAACAGCCTGACCAGTTTGCCTATTGGTGGTGGAAAGGGAGGTTCTGATTTTGATCCCAAAGGAAAGTCAGATATGGAAATCATGCGTTTTTGCCAAAGCTTCATGACCGAATTACAAAGACATATTGGGTCGGAAACCGATGTTCCTGCGGGGGATATTGGTGTTGGAGGACGTGAAATAGGCTATCTGTTCGGGCAATATAAGCGCTTGCAGAACAATTTTTCAGGTGTATTGACCGGAAAAGGTACTGCTTGGGGTGGTTCGTACATCCGTCCAGAGGCTACTGGTTATGGTCTGCTTTATTTTGTTCAATGTATTTTGGATTACAATAACGAAAAGATAGAAGGAAAGACTGTCTGTATTTCCGGAGCAGGGAATGTAGCCTTTTACGCTGCTGAAAAAGCTATTCAAATGGGCGCAAAAGTACTCACCTTGTCCAATAGTCAAGGAGCGATTTATGATAAGGAAGGCTTTAGTCTGGATAAATTGAATTATCTAGGAACCTTAGGGCGAGATCTGGCCAAATACACGAAGAAATATCCTTCTGCAAGTTATCATGCCAAGGAAAATCCATGGCAGTTTGCATGCGATATTGCCCTTCCATGTGCCACCCAGAACGAGATCAATGAGGCAGATGCCAAAAGATTGGTGAAAAATGGATGTAAGATTGTGGCTGAAGGGGCAAATATGCCATCCTCAGCAGAAGCCATTAAAGTATATCTGCAAGCTAAGATCCATTTTGGTCCTGGAAAAGCGGCCAACGCTGGAGGTGTCGCTGTTTCCGGCTTAGAAATGTCCCAGAATGCGATCGGACAGCAATGGGCACGGGAAAAAGTGGACCACCGCCTGAAATTGATCATGGAAAATATACATAAAACCTGTGTGCGCTATGGTAAAGAGCCAAACGGCTATATCAATTACCTCAAAGGAGCTAATATTGGTGGGTTCATAAAAGTAGCCGAAGCCATGAAAGCGCAAGGGGTCGTTTAAGCAATTTAAATTTTATATTTTTGAAATTCCAAGTCCAATTCAGGCTTGGAATTTTTTTAGTGATCTATATGCGTGTATTAGCAGAATTACCTCATCCGGAATGTAAGATTAGCATCTTCGGCATGAATCAGAAGTTTATCATCAAGTTTGAGCAAGGTACTTTAGAGCAATCCTATAAATTGGCTGAAGTGGATGTAGTAGGTGGTATAAATGGAGTTTTTGAAATGTTGGATGAACACTTTATTCAACAGGTGCTTTCTATCTTTACCCAGATGAGAGGGGCAATAATCGAAACCTATAATAAATATCAATAATAGGTTTATATAAATTTTATAAATGCTTGAAAAACAATAGGTATTTAATAAATAAACCCCAAAACAAAATTATATTTTGTTTTGGGGTTTTCTTTTTGTTGTCATAAAAATAGGAAAGTAAATTATTAATTTATGTAATATATCTAAAATGTTGAATTATAGTTGTTTTTATGTGGTAAAAAAATTTTATTTGGCTATTAAATCTGCCAAATATCTAACACCTTTGGAGGCTTTTTCGGAAATCTTGATCACGTTGGGTGGAACCCGATATTCTTCCGCATTAGGGTCAATCAGAATGAGTTTACATAAGGGGGAAGTTTCATATAATAGGTTTGCTGCAGGGTAAACCTGAAGGGATGTGCCGATCACTACAAATACATCAGCCTGGGAGGCAAGCTTGGATGCCGGGATCATATTCGGGACAGCTTCCCCAAACCAAACCACATGTGGTCTTAATGGAGAACCTAACTCACACACACTTCCAGAAATTATTTCATCGCCTTTGATTTCATATACCAAATTGGGATTGATGGAGGATTGGGACTTTCGGATTTCACCATGGAGATGAAGTACCTTGCTGCTACCGGCTCGTTCATGTAGGTCGTCGATATTCTGAGTGATGATGTGTACATCAAAATCCTGCTCCAACTCAGCCAATTTTAAATGTGCTTCGTTTGGAGTGGCTTCTATACAGTTCTTCCGACGCTTGTTATAAAAATCCTGCATCAATGCTGGGTTTCTTTGCCAAGCCTCCGGAGTGGCCACATCTTCTACGCGATGACCCTCCCATAGTCCATCTGTTCCACGAAAAGTAGGTAATCCACTCTCTACGGAGATCCCAGCTCCGGTAAATACGACAACTTTTTTCATTTTCAAAGATAAAAAAATCCGATTCCTACGGATAGGAATCGGATCTTCTTATGGGCTATTTTGTTATTTTACAAAATACCTGTGTTCAACTACTGTAGCTTCTGCTTTTTTGCTGTCAAATGTATCTTTAACAGCACAATAACCAGTTACTCCTCGGTAGATCAATGCTCCACCCAGAGTGATTCCAGATACGGATGTTAACGGGCTTTTCAAAACGGATTTGATACCCATCGCTAAAATGAATCCACCTGCAACAACAGATAATACGCGTTCCGATTTGCCGATATTTCCATCTGTACAAGAATCGTCCATGGTAGATTTTAACTTGTCGAATGCTAAATTTAATATTCCGCTCATAATTGTCTCTATTAATCGTTATGTTATAAACGTTTTGGCGAGGCTTTTGTTTTGAGAGAAATTAGAATTTTCAGGATAACCTGCAAAATTTGTACTTTCACATTTAAAATAAATTTATCTATGCTAGTAAAGAAGTATTCTGGCGAATTGGTGCCTTTTGATGAATCTGCTTTAAGAAAATCACTGACACGTTCCGGCGCTACTGATCAGGAGGTGGATCAGGTTTATAAAGATATCAAGGATTGTCTTTATGATGGAATCAGCACAAGAGAGCTTTATGATGCGGCATTTAAAGCCTTAAAAGCTAAGAAAAGTTCCTACGCTGCGCGTTATAGCCTGAAGAAAGCCTTACGTGAATTAGGACCAGAGGGTTTCTATTTTGAAAAGTGGGTGGCCAGGATGTTTCAAGAAGACGGGTATCAAGCTGTAACCGGACAAACCGTTCAAGGCCATGCCGTATCACATGAAATTGATGTGGTGGCTCTCCATGGGGAAACTTTACTGGCAATTGAATGTAAATTCAGAAACGATGCTGACGCGAAGATTTCGGTCACTACGCCTATGTATTTCAAGTCTAGGGTAGAGGATGTATCGGGTATTCCGTATAGTTTCTTCGGCCAGAAAAAGGAATTTACGGATGGGTGGTTGGTGACCAATGCCTACCTAACCACCGATTCCATTGCCTTCGGCGAATATTATAAAATGAACCTGCTTTCATGGGATTATCCGCGCGGAAGTTCCATCAAAGCTCGGGTGGATAATAATGGGGAGTATCCGGTAACTTGTTTAACGACCTTGACCCAACAGGACAAGTCCATGTTATTGAAAAATCAATGTATTCTGGTAAAGGACTTGATACGAGATGCTGCCGTATTGGATCGGATTCAGATTCCCCAACCTAAAAAGCAGCAGATTTTACAGGAAGCCCAAGAATTGTTAGCTAGCCCTTTGGAACATGAGTAATAAATTTGTTAGAGAAGAGATCAGCTTTTTTAAAGGAGCTAGAAATAGGTTAATCGAGCTGAAGTATGTTTTTGGCGTTTTCTTTCAGTTTATGAAAGGATTTAGGACGCTACATTTTGTAGGACCTTGTGTTACGGTGTTTGGATCTGCCCGCTTTGGCGAAGATCATCGGTATTATAAGCAGGCAAGAGCAGTATCGGCTGAATTGGCCAATATCGGATTTACGATCATGACCGGAGGAGGACCTGGGATAATGGAGGCTGCAAATCGAGGTGCTAAGGATGTAGGTGGTCCTTCAGTAGGCTGTAATATCGTACTTCCCCACGAGCAGATGCATAATCCCTATATGGATAAGTTCGTGAATATCGATTACTTTTTTGTTCGCAAAGAACTTTTAAGGAAATATTCCTTTGCATTTGTGATCATGCCGGGAGGTTTTGGAACATTGGATGAATTCTTTGAAACCTTGACCTTGATTCAAACCAAAAAGATTTCCCAATTTCCAATTGTTATTATGGGGCTTGATTATCACCGATTTATCAAAGAACATGTGGAGCTGATGATTCAGGAGAAGACCATTAGTCCGGAAGATCAGGATCTGTTATTGTTTACGGATGATGTGCAGGAGGCTGTGGAACATATCCGGAAATATGCCGATACCAATAAGATAATCAAACTGAAAGAGCCAAAACCAAGCTGGATATTGGGTGAGCCCAAAATCAGAAAGGAAAAAAAGGCGGTTTAATATAAAATACCTATTGTTTTGCAATAGGTATTCTTTTTTGTATTTTCCCGTTGAATTATGAAAATGACACTTTTTTAAGATTCCTGAACCCAATTTAATTAATCATGTTAAGAAAAGATTTCATTAAAAGCTTATCCATTCTTGCGGGGGCTAGCCTTGCATCGCCTGTATTTTCAAAGACCGAATCGTATTTGTTTGCTAAAAAGATAAAAAAGGGATTGGGATTTAGTATGATCCAAGAGAACCTGAGTTTGGTGGATAAATTGAAGTTGGTAAAGGATTTGGGCTTTGATGGGGTAGAGTTTAATGGACCTATAGATTTTACTGTTGATGAGTTGTTGGATGCAAAGGAAAAATCGGGGATAGAAATTCCGAGTTTGGTGAATCGGGATCATTGGTCGAAGCCGCTTTCGGATCCTGATGCTTCTGTAAGGAAATTTACGATTGATTCGGTGGTAAAGACTGTTAAGGAAACAAAGGCATTGGGTGGAGATACTGTTCTGGTGGTGCCTGGAGTGGTTAATGATAAAGTTTCTTATGAGACTGCCTGGAAGAATTCCATTGATTCTATCAAGAGGATATTACCACAGGTGGAACAATTTGGGGTGAAGATTGGGATTGAGAATGTGTGGAATAACTTTATTTTAAGTCCTATAGAGGCTAAAATGTATCTGAAGGAAATCAATCATCCTTTAGTGGGATGGTATTTTGATTTAGGAAATATTCTTAGGTACGGCTGGCCGGAGCATTGGCTGGAAAGCTTGGATTCGCATATCGTGAAATTGCATGTGAAGGAGTTTAGTAAGGATATCATGAATAATCAAGGCTTAGGAAAGGGATTTGGGGTGGAATTAGGGAAGGGGGATGTGAACTGGAAGAGGGTAATGGAAACGATTCGGAAGAGTAATTATAAGGGAGAGTGGATGACGTTGGAAGTAGGTCACGGGGATCGGAATCATTTGAGAAAATTATCCCAGCAGTTTGATGAGATTTTAAAACTTGGGTAATGTTTACGTCATTGCGAGGAGGTACGACGAAGCAATCTTTCTTTCCATGTCATCCTGAGTTTCCATGTCATCCTGAGCGTAGTCGAAGGATCTGCACGGGTACCAAATGTAGATGCTTCGACTTCGCTCAGCATGACATGCAGGGAAGATTGCTTCGTTCCTCGCAATGACGTAGGATTAACACCAATTAACAACACCAATTATCAATACCAAATATAAATACCAATTATCAACACCTTATTTATGAGAAAAATCCTATTATTATTCCTATTCCTTTCAACCTTTCTTTCTGCTTATTCCCAGCGTTTGATTTATTCTTCCGATTATCCTGTAGAAAAAATCCGTATTATCCTGGAACAATTGCGCGGGGGCACAGTATCTGAAAACTTAACTGATCTTGAATATATCCCTTTAGGAGGTGGTAAAAACGACATTATTGATTACATATCAAATATCATTACTACCTCTACTAATATAGGCATCATCAACAACAGTAATCAAAATCTATTCATATACGATCTGAAAGGGAATTTAATAAAACGTATTTCAGAAATCGAAGGATTTAAACCAAAAAATAAAGTCTTATTCTATTACATCCAACAGGAAAAAGGAAAAATTGTTGCATATGGCGATAAATTAAAGGTTGTTTTTAACGAAAAAGGAGAAATCCTGGAAAAGGACTTAGATTATAAATACAAGGGGACAAAGTCTTTTATTTCCTTACAGGACACCAAATTTTATTATGGTTCTCCTGCTTCTGGAAAAAAAGATTCCTTGCCGGAATATGCTCTAAAAATGAATGATAGTATATTGGTTCGTTATGACCCAAGAGATACCATAGGATTTATGTTTGGAACTGAAACAATCATTAAAACCTCCGAAGAAATTGGTTTTGCCGTATTCCCAAATACCTATCGAATTGCCCAGCTCAATCCTACGGGAGTAAGTAAAATTATCCAATTAGTATTCCCATTTAAAAATACGGTGGATACCAGTAATTATGATTTGTATAAATCCGTACAATCATATATGAAATATATTGAAAATAATAGGGATAAAATAGTAAGCATTGCGGCAGCAAAACGCTATAAACAATATCTTTTATTTCAAGTAATTGGTTCAAACCAGACTCGTATTGCCCTAAATTTATCGAACAATGAAATAATTAGCCTCAATAAAATACTTCCCGATAAATCCAACGATTATCTGGAATTTTTAGGCTATAATTTATTGACAACGGATGGAGAATACATTTATACCATTATATTTCCAAATGATATAGCCCGTGCAAAGGAGAAGTCTAAAATTGAAGGGCATAGTATGCGAAAGGAATATCTCCAATTAGAAAAGTCCCTAAACCCAATCCTTGTCCGTTTTAAGCTTAAATAACATGCGCCAAAAAATTATACTATTCCTCATGTTCATCATGGGCATGATTGGTACTATCCATGCCCAAACAAAAATTCAAGGTACTCTTATTGATTCCACCTACAATAGGGTGTTGGAAGCAGCTACGGTTTCCATTTATGAAAACGGCAAGAAATCGGTAGATCAAGTTTCCCTTACTGACCGGTATGGGAAATTCCTAATCGAAAAACCTACGGTTGGAAAACCCATGTATATTGAGTTCAGTCTTCAGGGTTATAAAAAAGTAAAGATCGATTATCAATTGGCCACCAATGAAAGCAAGGATTTTGGCAAAATCAATATGATCCAAGTAGAGAATGAGATTGAAGTGGTGGATCTGATTCCTCCTGTTCGCATGAATGGGGATACCATCGAATTCAATGCTGATGCTTTCCAATTGGATTCCAATGCGGTTGTTGAAGATCTGTTACAAAAATTGCCTGGGATGGTTGTCTGGGGCGATGGTGAAGTGACGTATAATGGTAGAACGGTTCCCACTATTCTAGTGAATGGCAAGCCTTTCTTTGGATCGGATATGGCTATTGCGCTTCAGAATATTGATAAAAAAGCGGTGGATAAGCTTCAGGTATATGATAAGCGAACCTTTGAAGAAAAACAGAAAGAGCCTGAAAATAAACAGATGGAAATGAATGTGGTGCTGAAAAGGGGGAAGGAGAACATGATGTTTGGTAGTATTGGTGCTGGATATGGTACAGACGATAGGTATCAAGGAAATATGAACCTGAATAAAAGCTTTGGCAAATCACAGGCAACAGTTGCGTATTCTGTCAATAATATCAATAAAAACCTGAGCAGTGTGGACCAACTCTTGAGGAATACAACATTCAAAGGGATAGGGGTAAATGCGGATTTTGAATCCGATTTTCAGCGACAGGGGATCCTGAATCAGCATGTGATTGGCGCTCGTTATCAATACGACCTTAGTGGTAACAACCAAACCAATAATCAACACAATTTTCAGGGAAATGTAAATGCGAGATGGGAAAAGAATTTGCAGGAAAACGAATCGCAAACCATTCTATTGACCTCGGAAAGTACAGACCATAATAGCCGCTCATCCAAATCCAATGCGGAATATGATTCTAGACATCAGACTGGAAATTTTAAATATTCCCGGAGAAAAAATTCAAGCAATGGTGAAGAACGTAGCTTTAATTACAGTGCAGATATCAATTTGAGAAATAGCCACTCAGAAAGTATTTCAAGTAACCTGTACCTATATGATTATTTGGAAAACCAATCTTCCAATAGCCTTGAAAACTCAAATACCTCATTAAATTCAGCTATGGATTTCAATTTACGGTATAATTTAAATCAGAAATGGAAAGTAAAGGATGGGGATGGGAAAAGTTTGAATAAAACGTTTGATTTAATTGGTTTTGATTTTGGATTATGGGGATCAGTAGGTTCCTCAAATGGAGAAAACTTTATGCTTGGTAATTATGAGAACTTTACTGATCCTGAATTGAACAAAGAAAGTAATAGGAGTTATAATAGTTCAAATGATTCTAAAGATATATCTGCAGATATGAATTTATCATATGATAAATTTGGTTTGAAACAGCGGTTAAATTATAAAAAATCAGATTTTGACCAAGTTGTAAATGAACTGTTTGCGGGAGATATGATTGAGAATGGTTCATTGACACATGTTTCTTCATCAAATCAGTTAGAATATGAACCAACTTTAACCTATAATACCAGTTTACAGAGTAAATACCTAAATGGTAGGTATAGTAAAAGCATCAGTCTTAACCTGTCTATGGGGGCAAGATTTTTTAGGGATGATCAGACCTCTACATTGGATTATCGGAATTTACTTCAAAATTTCACCACATTTAAGCCTAATATTTCCCTAAACCAAAGCTTTAGCCGTATGGGTAAATATTACCTCAGCAATGCTTTAAGTTATAATTATAATGAAGAGTATCCTTCTTTGGATAGGCTGAGGCCGATATATGATGATATCAATCCAGGAATACGGTATTATGGTTCAAGATATCTATTAAAAGCTACTGGTGTTCATGCTTTTAGTTTGAATGGAAATTATAATGAAATGAAGCAATATTCTGCTAGGTTTAATTATAATGTTAATTATAGAATTTATAAGGATGGTCTTACGGATAGTTTGGTTTTTGAAGGACCCGAACAACAGGTATATACGAGTCAGGTTCCTCAATCTCAACATCTCGTGTCTTATTATCTTAGTTTTGATAAACCATTTTTGTTAAAGAAAGATCATACCTTAACCCTTAATGTTTCCAATAATGGAAGTTGGGGTAATAAATATCAATATGTGGATGACTTTATGCAGGAAATGATCAATAGAAACCTTTCTTTTCAAATGAATATGAATTATACATTCTTGAATAAGCTGCAGGTGGCGATGAAGAATAATTTTGGAATTTATTCGAGAACAGATAAAAAAGCGGAGAACAGTAATAATGATTATACGTCAAAGAATTGGACTTTGGGTCTTGCTACGGCATATATGTTGACGAAAAGATGGACAATTAATACTAGTTTGGATAACAGGACCAACTTTTCAAAGTTTCAGGATAATAAGGCTTTGATCTGGAATGCGAATATGACGTATAGAATGTTGAAAGGTAATAATTTAGAAGTGAAGGTAGCAGCGCTGGATTTATTGAAGCAGAATAAAGGCTTTTATTTTTATGATAGTGTAACGGAGTTTACTTCAGGAACGAGGAATATTCTAACGCAGTATTATATGGTTTCTTTGAGCTATATGCCAAGGAAGTTTGGGAAGTAATTTTAGTGTTTTTTCGTCATTGCGAGGAGGTTTGCGTCATTGCGAGGAGGTTTGCGTCATTGCGAGGAGGTACGACGAAGCAATCTTTCTTTCCATGTCCTCCTGAGCGTAGTCGAAGGATCTGCACGTGTACCAAATGTAGATACTTCGACTTCGCTCAGCATGACATGCAGGGAAGATTGCTTCGTTCCTCGCAATGACGCTGAAAGATTGCTTCGTTCCTCGCAATGACGTCAACCTGCAATGACGTATGGCCTCGCAATGACGTAAAACCTCTCAAAAGTTAATTACTATCAAATAACCTATTCCCAAAAACCTTATTATAATAAGACAAGGTATAAACATCGATCTGATGTGTATAAATCCTTCCTTCCTTGGCCTTTCCGTGCAATTTACTCACTGAATAATACACAATATCATCATTCGAAAAATTATCCAAATCCTTATTACTTGATTTTTTACCATCAATCCAAACTCCATAAACCGAGGGGTTTTTCCAGGCAGAAAACGTATTCATATCTGGTGATTTCTTTGTTGGTTTTGTTTCCAATGTAATAAATACACCAGGACTCAAAAACATATTACCTTCCCCAGATCTCGCAGCTCTCTGTTCCTTCGTCATTTTGGAAGCAATATACGCCATCCGTTTTTGATCAATGGAGCTAAAATCCACATTATTCCTATTTTTACCAACAGACAATTCTCTAATCACTTTATCATACTCCTCCAACATGGCTTTACTTGCACCTTTTTGTGGCACAGTATCCGTAGCCTGAAATGCCTTATTCGCAGAAACCACATCTTCCATTTCAGAAATTGTTTCCATTGGAAGACTTCCAGCAGTCTTGTTACTGAACAATAGGGCAGACCCTGCCAGCAACAAGCCAGAGAAAACAAGCATACCTGCTTTGTTCCTCCATTTTTCTTTTTTGTTCATCATGTTTAATCGGGTTTTTAATTGTTTAAAATTTAATTGACTACTCAGAATTGGATTTTTCTCTTGATATTCCAGTCCGATCAAGAGGTATTGATAGGCTTTTAATGAATTGCTTTTATTTAATACCGCTTCATCCGCTAAATATTCATGATTTAATTGTATTGAATTTTTGATCAACCAATTAAAAGGATTCCAATAAGCAAAGATCAAGATGATTTCAGCCAATAACACATCTAAACTATGAACCTGTCTGACATGCGCTAATTCATGATCTAAGACCATTTTCGAAATATCCTTTCCATAATCTTTCTTAGAAACAAATACATACTTGAAAAAGCTGAAAGGATCGTTTTTCCCGTTTAATACAATCAAGGTAAAATTTGATTGCGGAATTCCTTTATTTCTTCTAATCAATCTGTATAATTGAAGGAGGTTTTTGAGAAACCTGATCAATAACAAAACCGATATACCTATCCCAAGGATGACAAGCACAAAAACCCAATCAATCTTTTCCTGCTCAACTAAGTTCGGTTCGGTAAGAATGGAAGGTCCAACTGACCCTTGGTTAATAACAGTCTGCTGTATATTTGGAATCTGATGAAGCAATTCCGGTGCATCCATCACGGAAAAACTTAGGAAAGGAATTACAAAGGGAAATAGGATACAGGCGATGAGGTATATTCTCTTCGCTACATGATAATTCATGTTTTCAAACCATAGTTTATATGGGAAATACAAACAGGCAGAGCAAAGCAGATAATTTATAATATAAGCCATCATGATTTTTTCTTTTCTATTTCCGAATCGATCATTCGTTTCAGTTCTTGCAACTGTTCTTCATTCAGATCACTTGATTTGGTAAAAAAGGAGGCAAATTGCAAAGGAGAATTTCCGAAAAAATCCTTGATCATACTGTTTACCTGTTTCCCAAAATACGCTTCCTTGTCGATCAAGGGATAGTACTGCCGAGAATTTCCCAACATCTTATAACCTACAAATCCTTTCTCCTGCATCCTTTTCAATAAGGTCAATACCGTAGAATTGGACGGAAGAGGAGGTTCGAACTGATCCATAATTTCTTTCATAAAGGCTTTTTCTAGGTTCCAGATGATTTCCATTACTTGTTCTTCGGATTTTGAAAGGCTCATGTCTACAATTGTTTATGTTACTCTACAAATGTAGATATTAAAATTAGAATTCCAAACTTTTTATCAAATTTTAATGGCATAGCCAAATCACATAAATATTACAATCTAAGCAATCGATTGATTAGCATAATATGCCCTTAGCATCCCTTTCAACCCCTTAAAAACGGGTTTTTATCGAAATCTAATACTTATATTAGGTTCAAACATTATGAATTTTATTATGAATAAAACCTTTTTGACCTTAGCCATTTCCTGTTTGTTGACCGGTTCTGCTTTGGGACAAAGCGCCCAAGATTTTAAGGACGCCTATGAGAACCTATCTATTTTCCAGGATGCCATGGCGACCAAACTTAAGCCAGGCATCAAGAAAAAACAGATTGAACAATTAAAGGATCCAGCTTTAAAACAACTGGCATTGGACTTATTGAATGGTAAAAACGATAACCAATATAAATTGGCAAGTTATAAGGCCTATTTATCCCCAAATGTTCTGGGAAATATGTTGAGCATTGGCGATGGATATAGTAAATATGAGAATGTTACGGGTGTTTATCTTCCAAAAGGTAAACATATCATCATCGTAGATGGAATTGAGGAAGGTAAAGATGTGAAGTTATTGGTTCCCAATTGGATGCGAAAAGCTCCCAATCCGGAAGAACCTACCAAAGATCCGAAAGGATGGGGAATCGAGAAGAAGGAATTTGAGTTGAAAAATGGTGTCAATATCATCGAATTAAAGGATTTTGGAAGTTTGGCCTACATCAGTTATTTCTCCTATGAACCTGAAAAAGAAAAACCGATTACAGTCAATTTCCTTACTGGACAGGTAAACGGATATTTTGATATCAATAAACATAAGGATGCAGATTGGGACCGCATGTTATCCCAAGCGGTATTTCCTATTCTGGATGCCAAAGGAAAGCATATTCAGATTGCTTATCCGGTGGAATCCCTTAAAAAATATGCGGCAGGTAAAGGGGTAGAGCTGATCAGTAATTATGATTCCCTGGTATATCGCCAACACCGGATCATGGGACTGATCAAACACAACCGAGTGCCGGAAAATAAAATCCTGGCTCGGGTAAACTATAACTATTACATGTTCCGTGATGGGGATGGGGTAGCTTATATGGGTGATAAGAAGGGATATGCCATGGGGATGGTGGTAAATCCGGCATCGGTGATCAAAGGGGATCCATGTTGGGGATTCAGCCATGAAGTAGGGCATGTGCACCAAACCAGACCCATGTTCAATTGGGGAGGTTTGGGTGAAGTGAGTAATAACCTATTTTCCTTATATGTGATGCGTTCCTTCGGAAATAAATCCCGGATATTGGGACAGAACAATTTCAATTTGGCAAAGACCAATATCATCGATAAAAAGATTTCCTTCCTGCAGGATCCTGATGTATTTAATAGATTGGTTCCATTCTGGCAATTGCAGTTGTATTTTGAAGGGGCTGGTAATAATCCTGACTTTTATCCTGATCTTTTTGAGGCTTTCCGTAATCAGAATAAAAACAATACCCCGAACAGGCAGCGAATCCAGGCAAATTGGGGCAGGGCAGGAGCTCCAATGGAACGTAATCCAGCTGTACATCAACTGAATTTCGTGAAAACAGCCTGTGAAGTTTCCAAAACTGACCTGACCGAATTCTTTGATAAATATGGCTTCTTTTATGTAGGTACTATGGAATATGATGATTATGGAAAATATAATTATAATATGACGCAAGAAATGGTTGATGAATGCAAGAAAGCCATTAAGGCGATGAACTATAAAAAACCTAGTTTAGATATCAGTACGTTAAGCGATAAATTTTAAAATATAAGAATAGCTTGTTTTTTGACAAGCTATTTTTTTTTAAATTAAAGCCATTAATACCACATTATTTTTAATACCACTTTAACTTAAAGCTGCATGAAATCAGTTTCGCGATTATTTTTTCATTATTTATTATTGCTGTTACCAATCACCTTATTACCAATTACGTCTTTTGCTGCGAATGGGGATAGCAGTATAGTGGAATATTTCAGGGCTAGGATCAAGGATTATGAAAAATCTGGAGATTATGCTTACCAGAAGGGAAAAAAGCTTCCGATAAACCAGGTTGCTTCAGCTAAAGAAAGGATTTGGGAACTTTGGAAAAATGCAAATACCACTTTTGAGCAGTTACCGATAGTTTCATCGGAAGCCCCAAAAGAGAAATATGATTATCCGATATATTCTTGGAAAATGATTGAAGAGAACCCCATGCCTTTCTATTATTTCAAGAAACAGGAAAAACCTGCGGGAGGTTATCCATTGTTCCTAAATACCCATGGTTCAGGGCCAAAATCTTCGGAGTTCCTCGCTACGCTAAAATGGAGTTTAGTTTATCAGGACGGTCCCTCTGTTTATTTTATTCCCCAGATTCCCAATGAGAAAAGATACCGCTGGTGGTTTAAATCCAAGCAATATGCCTGGGAAAAGTTATTTCGATTGGCAATGATAGATAATACCTTTAACCCAAATAAACTCTATGTAATGGGTATTTCGGAAGGAGGATATGGAAGCCAACGCTTGGCGGCATTTTATGCGGATTATCTAGCAGGAGCAGGGCCAATGGCAGGAGGGGAGCCTCTAGAAAATGCGCCACCATTAAATTTTAGGCATATCGCCTTTTCGTTGGAAACTGGGGAAAAGGATACGGGTTTTGGAAGGAATAAACTGACATTAGCGGCTAAGCAGCAATTCGATAGCTTAAGTAAGATGTATCCAGGAGATTTTATCCATAAAATCAATCTGCAAGAAGGAAAAGGTCATAGTATTGATTATCGTGTAACTACACCTTGGTTGGTAAATTATTCTAGAAAGCCACGTCCAATAGATTATGAATGGATACTGTTTCCGATGGATGGCCGATATCGTAGAAGTTTTTATAACGTTTTTGTGCGGAAACCCTTGAATATTTCAGAGGCGGATGAATTTGATCGGGCATCATTTAAATTTAGGGTAGATAAAAAGGATAATGCCATCTATTTAGAAACAAGTTTGAAGGATAAAATGAGTGTCAAAAGCAAACCAGTCGATTCGGGAGAAATCAGTATCTATCTAGCGGAGGACATGGTTGATTTGTCTAAAAAGATCAAGGTATATTATCAGGGAAAACTTGTACAAAATAAAAAATTGCAGCTTTCAGAGGCGAATATTATAGCGAGCTGTGCGATTTTTGCAGATCCAGAAAGATTATTCCCGGCCAGGATTGATTTGAAGTTATAAGCTGTTTCTGATTAAATTTTCTTGTAAATATATTCTTCAATTTCGATTTGTCTGATCGTTGAAAATCCTTTATCTGAACCGATTTTTATAAATCCACAGTTTTCCAGGACCTTTTGTGAGCCTAGGTTATCAAATGCAGTACGTCCATATAATGGTCTTGTTTTTTCAATGTCAAGGAAATTTTCCAATGCTTTTGAAGCAATTCCTTGTCCCCAAAATTTTCTGTCAATCCAATAGGTGATTTCTGCATCTGATTCGAGGATAAATTTGGAAATGCTTCCTACGATTTCATTGTCAATCAAGATCGTTTGGTTGTTGGTGGAAGGATCTGCTAATATTTTAGTGTATTTATTAAGATATGCGGATTTGTTCTTAGAATCTTTTGACATAAATGCCGCTAAATGCCGAGCTTCTTGATCCAGTTGGAATTGAAATAAGGTTTCTAGATCTGAGGATTCTGTTGGTCTTAATCTTATGTTTTTGTAAAAGTTATTCATGGGCATAAATAGTTTTTTAAATAGTTCCAATTAAATCCTTTGGAAAATTATCTTTAAGTAAAAATAAAACTAATAATCATTTTCGTGGATTAGCTTTTATGTTTGGCTTCGAAGTAATAGTATACTGAAAGCATACTGAAAGTAAGTAAAATGTATGCTTTATATATTTATTACTTGCTTTAATCTTGGTTTAAACATGCTTAAAGTACGATTCTAACCCTAAATCAAACATATTTTGAAGTGTTA
Organism: Sphingobacterium tenebrionis; assembly: GCF_037126265.1. Classification (NCBI taxonomy): domain Bacteria; kingdom Pseudomonadati; phylum Bacteroidota; class Sphingobacteriia; order Sphingobacteriales; family Sphingobacteriaceae; genus Sphingobacterium; species Sphingobacterium tenebrionis. Next base: position 19,535 of record NZ_JAYLLN010000013.1, on the reverse strand, counting down.
GGTTAGAAAGCAGGCTTAGGAAATAGATAATATACGTTGATATTCAGAATTTGCTGAGACAAGTAAATATAATAATCTTTTTGATGGAATTTTATGGGTAAATTTAAGACTGAATGATCCCAAGGATGATTTCTTAAAATTAAAGGATATGAAAACTTTAGAAATTATAATTGAACGCGGAGAAGAAATGTTTGGAGCGTATGCAGAGAGAATTAAAGGAGTTTATGGGACAGGAAATACAGTTGAAGAGACAAAACAATCCATCCTTGATAGTATTGAACTGTTAAAAGAGTATAATACTGCAGAAAATATTCCAAACGTATTAAAAGGTGATTATAATATTGTCTATCATTTCGATGCTGAAAGTTTTCTTAACTATTACAAAGGAATCTTTACCAATGCTGCACTCGAAAAAATAACAGGCATTAATCAGCGTCAGTTACAACATTATTCATCAGGTTTAAAAAAACCACGACAACCACAGCTTAAAAAAATTGAAGATGGCTTACACAAGCTTGCAAAAGAACTTCAATCAATAGTATTAATTTAAGGCAACTACTAATTATTTAAATTTTACTTATAGTAATCCTATAATTTATATTATGTTAAATAGAATATTACAAAGACTCCCCTTATAGAGAATCCTTGCGTTGTTTTAAAATATAATGTATCCGATTAGGCTGAATGTAATATCACTGCTGCTACCGTTAAGTTGCTTCTAGGATCTATTAATATACCCCTTGAATTTTCAGGAAAATCCAGTTGGTCATCAAAGATGATATTCTCCGCTGCTTTAATTTTCACTTTGGCAATATCATTCAAACCGATATTCTCTCCAACAATTTTTTCCTGATTGTGCACATCGTATTTATACTCAATTTCAGCTACCTTAATTTTGGTCAGTTTACTGTGATTTTGTAAAAGATAGATTTGACCAATTTCCAAAGCTTGATTTTCAAACCAAGCCAAATTCGCCTCTACTATTTTTTCGGATCTTGCTGGATATGCTGCACTAACTATAAAATCACCCCTGGAAATATCCAATTCATCCTCCAAATGCAAAATTACAGATGCACCATTCTCAGCGATATCTAATGGTTTCTGGTCGAATTCTATGGCTGAAACCCTAGATCGTTGTCCGCTTGGAAGGATTACAACCTCTTCTCCTATCTTCAGCCCCTCTCCTAGCACTTTACCAGCATATCCCCTATAATCATGTAAATCAGCGCTTTGTGGTCTGATTACCCATTGTACAGGCAATCGCCAGCCTTTATTTTCCGAACTATCAATTTCCACATTTTCAAGATATTCCAATAAGGAGGGTCCTGAATACCAACTCATTTCATTCGATTTTGAAACAATATTATCACCTTTTAAGGCTGATACCGGAATAAAGTCTACATCTTTTAACTCGAGGTTTTCAGCTAAACGAAGGTAATCCGTTTTAATATTCTCATATACAGCCAATTCATAATCCATCATATCCATTTTATTGATACAAACCAATACCTTTTTTAGCCCTAATAATTTGGCTAAAAATGAATGTCTTTTGGTTTGTTCGATAACCCCTTTCCTCGCATCGATCAAAATAATGATCAGATCAGAATTGGATGCACCGGTTACCATGTTTCGGGTATACTGTATATGCCCGGGCGCGTCGGCTATGATAAACTTCCTTTTTTCGGTTTGGAAATACTTGTAAGCTACATCGATGGTAATTCCCTGTTCACGTTCTGCCTTGAGCCCATCGGTCAATATGGCAAGATCTACAGTTCCATCGTCATTTTTTCTATTAGCCCGTTTTATGGCCTCCAACTGGTCATCCAATATGGAATTCGTATCATAGAGCAATCTCCCGATTAAGGTGCTTTTTCCATCGTCAACAGATCCAGCTGTAATAAATTTTATAATGTTCATGATGATGCTATACTAAGTTTAAAAATAACCTTGTTTCTTGCGCTCTTCCATCGCGGCTTCCGATACCTTATCGTCCATTCTTGCTCCTCTTTCGCTTACCGTAGAAGCTTTTATTTCTGCGATAATGTCATCCAAGGTATTCGCTTCTGAATCTACTGCAGCTGTACAGGTAATATCTCCTATTGTTCTGAATCTTACGGATTTATTTTTAATATTATCTTCTTGATCTAATTGTAGGACAGGATGTGCAGCCATCCATTGCCCATTCCTAAAAACCACCTCTCTTTCGTGACTGAAATAGATGGACGGAATGGCTATCTGCTCTCTTTTTATATAGTTCCATACATCCATTTCCGTCCAATTGGAAATGGGAAATACGCGGACATTCTCACCTTTCTGAATCTTCCCATTGAAGATATTCCACAGTTCAGGTCTTTGCCTCTTTGGATCCCATTGTCCAAAATCATCCCTAACCGAAAATATCCTTTCCTTTGCCCGAGCTTTTTCCTCATCCCTCCTTGCCCCACCAATACAAGCATCAAATCCATGTTGTTCGATGGTATCCAACAGCGTAATGGTCTGCAGCGCGTTTCGACTGGCGTTTTTGCCTTTTTGCTCAATCGCCTTCCCTTGATCTATGCTATCCTGAACATAGGCAACGATCAATTGCTCGCCAGTTTCTTTAACCAATTGATCCCTAAAATCTAATGTTTCCTGGAAATTATGCCCTGTATCGATATGCACTAAAGGAAAAGGGAATTTTCCAGGCCGAAAGGCTTTCTTAGCCAAGTGCACCAAGGTGATGGAATCTTTTCCCCCAGAGAATAATAAGGCTGGCTTTTCAAATTGCCCGGCAACTTCTCTTAATATATAAATGGCTTCCGCCTCTAAATGATCTAAATAATCCATGCTTATGTTCTTATTTCGTAATCTGATGTAATCCACACTCCTTTTTGCTTTTATCTTCCCACCACCAACGTCCTGCCCTAAAGTCTTCGCCTGCCTGTATAGCTCGTGTACAAGGTTGGCATCCAATACTTGGAAAACCTTTGTCGTGTAATGGATTATAAGGTATGAAGTTATTCTTTAGTTGAAGTTCAACTTCTGCCAATGTCCAATCAAATAACGGATGTATTTTGATGATTTGATTGGATGCATCCCATTCCACTGGCTCCATTTGATCGCGGTTATCGGATTGCTCTCTTCGGATTCCCGTGATCCATACCTCATATCCGTGGATAGCCCTTTTTAAGGGTTCAATCTTTCGGATATAACAACATTCCTTTCGATCCTCTATGGATTGATAAAAACTGGAAGGGCCTTTTTTGTTAACAAGTTCTTCTACAGCTGATGTATTTGGATAATATGCCCGAATGGGCATTCGGTAGGTTTCCAAGGTCCGGTTCCATACATAATAGGTCTCTGGAAAAAGTCGACCAGTATCTAAGGTGATCAATTGGGCTTGACTTCTGATGGAAGCCAATAAATGGGTGATCACTTGATCCTCTATACCAAAGGAGGTTGTGAACACAGCATTGCTCCCAAACTTAGTATCCACATAGGTTAGAATTCCGATCGCATCAAGCCCTTGAATCTCCTGTTTAATTTCTGCTACCCTGTTCATAATCTGCAATTAATCCTTTGGTATGTTCATTCAACACCTTTATTTTTTCTTTTAGATTGCCTCTAAGCTGATTGCGATAGCTGGATAATAACTCCAGGCTCTCATCAATTTCCTCCGGTAAGATATCCTGCAAGAATTCCTTTAATCTTTTGCTGATGGTGGGTGACTTCCCATTGCTGGATATGCCGATCTTTAGGTTGCCTTTTTGAACAACCGATCCCAGGTAAAAATCACATAAAGCCGGTTTGTCTGCCACATTTAATAGAATATGCCTACTCTTGGCCAATTCTCTTACTTGCTCATTGAAAGTTGGGTTATTGCTGGCCAGGATGATGATATGCTTATTCTCCACATCATTATCCTGAAAGGCTCTTTCATGGATGTCCACATTTGGTTTCCCATTTGCGAATTCCCGAAATGCTGGAGTGATCTCCTTTGCTACCACCATGACTTGAGCATGTGGCGAATTGCTTAATATTGCCTGTAATTTCTCCAATCCGACAGGTCCTGCTCCTACCAGCAAAGTCTGTAACTGATCCAATTTCAGGTATATGGGGAATAACTCGTTCATGATGCAACGGAGCTTAAAAGTTCTTTTTTTACCTGTTCAAATTGTTGATGTTTAGCGACTACCTCACCAAGCACGATAATGGCAGGAACGCCTATCTTATTTTCTTCAACGGCTTCGATAATAGAGTCTATTCGTCCTAAAACCACTTTTTCATTTTCCAAGGAACCATTTTGGATGAGTGCGATCGGCAATTCTCCTTTTCCAGCATCCTGATAAAGCTTGACGATTTGCTTAAGCTTTGCAAATCCCATCAATACCACCACGGTTGCATTGGTTTTTACGGCAGCAAATAAATCTTCTGAGATCCTTCCATCAGATGTGGAGCCGGTAATCACCCAAAAAGATTCGGCTATTCCTCGATAGGTCAAGGGGATTTCCTGCAATGCTGTTAAACCTACGGAAGACGATATACCTGGAACTACAGCGGTTTCAATACCAAAGGTTCTAACGAAATCGAGTTCCTCGCCACCTCTACCGAATACAAAAGGGTCGCCCCCCTTTAAACGAACTACATGCCCATGGGTCAATGCATATTCGACCATCAATTGATTGATATAATCCTGTGAAGTAGAGAGCCTTTCCGCCCTTTTTCCTACATATATTTTAGTACAGTGGGCTGGTGCTTCTGCTAATAAGCATTCATTGACTAGGGCATCGTAAAGAATAACATCAGCAGACGCTATGGCTTTCATTCCCTTTAACGTAATTAGATCTGGGTCGCCTGGCCCTGCTCCAACTAAAGTAACCTTTGCTTTCACTTGTGTCATGTTGTTTGCTGTATATTAATGGTTTACTAATGATTTTAATTCTTCTCTTCGGGCTGCCGCTTCCAGATAGAATGCTTGAGCTTGAAGGATATAAGTCGCTGCAAATTCTTTGGACGGTGCATATTTGTTGATCTGTAACACCCGCTGTTCAAATGTGTTAGGCAAGTTGAAGCTGCCATCATTGATGTACTGTTGATCAAACTCCTGGATAACGGCCGATTGGGTAGAGACATTGATCCCCCGATCCAGCAACAGGGCTTTGGCAGTCCATACAAATGCTGAATAGGCATGGTAGATCGCATCGGCGAATTGCTCTTGATTTAAGGCCAACGTGGCCAGGTCCAATTTTTCCTCGGCTTCCAATAAGAGAGTCGCCACCAGGTCGATCATCACCCCAGCACATTCACCAACGCCAATAGCGGTGGCAAAAGTCTCTTCATGACCCCAATCGAGCATTTCATCGGCTGTCAGGTTGCTCAGGTCAGCTAAAGGTTTCAACAAACGGTAGAAATGATCCTTTCCATGCGCATCGTAATAACGGTGGAAATTCTGGTCGTTTCTTTTATTGCTTTTAAAATCATTCAAAAGGAGATCTATTACTTGAAGCACGCGTTTGGTAGGAACTTTGATCACCCGTTCGGCTACCCTGCCTATGCCATCGCCTACTGTTCCGCCTCCAAGCATTACCTGCGCAGCAGGAACAACAGCGCCTCCAGCCTTCACCGAACTGCCATGAAAACCAATATGTGCCAATCCATGTTGTCCACAGCTGTTCATGCAGCCAGAAATCTTGATCTTCAATTCCTGTTCCCGGATGAAATCAGGATGAAACTCATGAATATAGTTTTCCAAGACCCTTGCCATTTCCGTAGAATTGGAAATGCCTAGGTTACAGGTGTCCGTACCTGGGCAGGTAGTGATATCTGCAGTACTGTTATAACCTGCTTTTGCCAGCCCCAAATCATGCAATACATTGAATAAATGCGGCAGGGACGATGGTCTTACATATTTGAACAGTAGATTTTGGTCCTGAGTGATCCGTATATCATCCGCAATATGATCCTTCACGCCTTCGATCAGTTTTCTAGCCTTATCTGTGGAGAGGTCTCCTGTTTGCACTTGGACATATACGCCGAAAAAACCTGATTGTTTCTGTTCAAAGGTATTCGTGCTTTTCCACAGGAAGAAAGCTGGTTCATCCACAGGTTTAACTTCTTTTATTGGATGATTAGGTAATTCTAAAGGCTCCTCTACCCAGGCATCGATGGCTACCTTTTGGTTTTTTATGGCTATTTTTTCCTGTTCGATAAGCGCTAAAACTTCTTCAAAACCAAGTTTTTGAACGAGGTACTTGAACCTGGCCTTATTGCGGTTGTTCCTTTCGCCATAACGATCGAATACCCGGAGGGTGGCTTCCATATAAGGGATGATTTCATCCTCATGTAGAAATTCAGATACCACTTGACCCAAGATCGGTTGTGCGCCCAATCCGCCTGCCAAAAGGACTTTGAAACCTCTTAATTCTTTACCATTGATAGTTTTGATTTTGGGTATGAATCCGAAATCATGGATATAGGAAAAGGCGGTGTCTTTTTCACTCGAGGAAAAGGATATCTTAAATTTTCGCCCCATTTCGGCGCAGATGGGATTTCGTAGGAAATAGCTGAAGGTTTTATGTGCATACGGAGATACATCAAATGGTTCAAGCGGATCAATTCCTGCCGTTGCAGAGGCCGTTACGTTTCTGACTGTATTTCCACATGCTTCTCGCAAGGTCATGTCGTCTTCCGCAAGTTTAGCCCATAACTCCGGTGTTCTGTCTAAACTTACATAGTGTATCTGAATATCCTGGCGGGTGGTCAGATGCAGGTTGCTACTTGCATATTCATCCGAAATATCAGCAATCTTCAATATTTGTTTAAAAGTGACCTTTCCAAATGGTAATTTGATCCGGACCATCTGGACCCCTGCCTGCCTTTGCCCGTATACTCCACGCGCCAGTCTAAGCGATCGGAATTTTTCCTCTGGTACCTCCCCTTTCTGATATGCCCGAATCTTTTGTTCCAACTCAATGATTTCCTTTTCTACAATAGGATTCTCTAATTCTGTTCGAAAACTCTGCATGATATTCCTTTGATGTTTATTAATTGTATAACATTATTACCCTTTCATTATGGAATTTGTAATCTCCGTGGACAAATGTATAAATTATTTTTTTAGATAGTATATTAAATCTACCAAATTAGTATATATTTGTAGCGTTATTGATTTTTTTGATGGTTTAACTCAGACGGATGAATAGATTTAAATCCTTGTATTTCATGTTGTTATCGATGTTTTTAACGCAAGGTTGTGCTCCAAAAGAATCGGAAAGCTATCATGCAGACAGAGGTTATTCGGGTTCCATTTCCATTTCAGGAGCCTTTGCATTATATCCTTTGGCGGTTTTATGGTCAGAGGATTTTAAGAAGATTCATCCCCATGTACGGTTTAACATCTCGGCAGGCGGAGCGGGAAAAGGTATTGCGGATGTGTTGACCGATATGGTGGATATTGGATTGGTTTCTCGTGACCTTCATCCACAGGAAACTGATCGAGGAGCCTTTCCTATTATCGTGGCGAAAGATGCTGTCATTGCAACCATCAATAGCCGACATCCAAATATGGAGCTTCTAAAGAAAAGAGGTTTAACGATCAAAGAATTGGAAAATATATTCATCCATGGTTCCTATACACGTTGGAAGGATATTGATTCTCGGATGGTTGATGAGCCGATTTTGGTTTATAGTCGGTCGGATGCTGCAGGAGCAGCAGAAACCTGGGCCAAGTTTTTCAAATCGTCGCAGGAAGACCTGAAAGGCATTGGGATTTTTGGTGATCCTGGTCTAGCTCAAGTGGTGAAAGAAAACGAATTGGCTGTTGGATTCAATAATATCAATTATGTTTTTGATCTACATACAAAGAATACATCGGATAATATAAGAGCCTTGCCGATAGATATTAATGCAAACGGAAGAATAGATGAACAGGAAGATTTTTATGGGCATCTGGATTCGCTAACCAAAGCCATTGGCAACGGTTCTTATCCATCGCCTCCGGCACGAGACCTGATGTTTGTTGTTCAACAAGGAAAGCAATCAAAACTGCTGAAGGAATTTTTTGGATTTATCCTTCAAGCAAAAGAACAAGGATATTTATTAGCACATGGCTATGTGCCATTGGATAGTGCTACGTTAGGTGGGCAATTAGAAAAATTGAATGAATTATAAGCTTAAAAGCGTAAGTATTCATGGATAGAAGAATAGTTAAGGATAAATTAGTCAAAAACAGTTCAGCCTTATTATTGGGATTTATGCTCTTGGTAGTATTGTTGATTTTTATTGGACTTATACTCAAATCGCAACCTTTATTGGAATCTCATCCCTTAGGGGACATTCTTTCTAAGAGTGTTTGGGCGCCCATGAAGGGAGAATTTGGTTTTCTGCCTTTTATATTAGGTACGGTTTGGGTAACACTTATCGCCCTATTGATCGCTGTTCCTTTATGTATTTTGGCTGCTGTGTATTTGGTTGAGTATGCAGAAGACCGATTAAGGAATATGGTGCTGCCCTTGGTCAATGTGCTGGCCGCAATTCCTCCTGTTTTGTATGGCGTGTGGGGAGTCCTTTTTGTCGTGCCGGTGATCAGGGACGTTATAGCCCCACTTTTTGGGCTGCAGATATCTGGCTATTCGGTTTTTGCTGGGGGGATGGTATTAGCGGTGATGATATTCCCAATCATGATGAGCATCATGGTGGAAGTGATACAGACTATTCCTCAAGAACTGAAGGCGGTTTCCCTCTCTTTAGGCGCAACGAAATGGGAAACCATCCAGCATGTCATCCTTAAGAAAGCTAGGCCAGGCATCATTGCCGCCGTTGTATTGGCAATATCCCGTGCTTTTGGAGAAACCATTGCGGTATTGATGGTTTGTGGGAACATCCCTAAAGTTCCGAACAGTTTATTCGACGCTGGTTATCCGATTCCAGCACTTATTGCCAATAATTTTGGAGAGATGATGTCTATCCCGCTATACGATGCTGCATTGATGTTTGCAGCGCTGTTGCTTTTCATCATCATTTTTGGGTTCAACCTCCTTTCCAGGTTGATATTAAATAAATTAGAAGCTCCACATTAATTATGGCTAATATTTCGAAAAGACTTCAAAAAGAAAAGATTGCCAAATTGCTCATGCAGCTTTCGGGCATTTTGATCACCGGATCCTTATTTCTGATCTTAGGGACGATCCTGTACAAGGGTTTGCCGCATATGACCTGGGAGATGATTTCTCAAACACCTAAGGGAGGATTTTACCTGGGAAAATCTGGGGGTGTATTGAATGCGATTATCGGTTCATTATACCTGGCTGGATTATCTACAATATTGGCAACATTGATCGGGATTCCCATAGCGATATACCTCCATGTGTATGTGCGACAAGGCACAGCCATCTCCAGGTTTTCCAAATTGCTCTTTGATGTATTATTTGGTATACCTTCTATCGTATATGGAGCAATTGCTTTTAGCATTATGGTTTTCTTTGGGATCAGGGCTTCCCTTCTTGGTGGAGTAATCACCATAACCTTATTGACCATTCCAATTGTGGTAAGAACATTGGACGAGCTTTTGCGTACCATCCCCCAAGATCTGAAACATGTGACAGCATCCTTGGGAGCTACCCGCTGGGAATCGGCTAAGGTGATGCTCAAATACATCAGACCAGGTTTGTTCACGGCTTTATTATTGGCATTTGGTCGCGCTATTGGCGATGTGGCCGGCGTGATGTTGACCACCGGCTATTCCGATAATATCCCCAAATACTTAGATGAGCCAACAGCCACGCTGCCCTTGGCGATATTCTTCCAACTGAGCAGTCCTATCCCAGAGGTGCAAGGTCGGGCTTATGCCTCCGCGTTGATCCTTACATTTTTAATTTTAATTATTGTGCTATGTACTCATTTCCTATCCTCCAAGCAGAAGAAACACCAAACATAATCAGCCTGAAACAACCCCATATACAGATCAAGGATCTGCATGTTGTGGTGGAAGGGCAAGAAATCCTGAAAAACATCAACCTGAGCATCCCCAATAACTCGGTGACTTCGATCATAGGGCCTTCTGGATGTGGTAAGACCACCTTATTGAAAACCTTGAACAGACTGCTGGATGATAGTAAGGATGTGGAGATCAGTGGTTCTGTTTTGGTCAATGGAGAGGATATATATGCCAAGAATGCGGAAGTGACACATATCCGGAAAAAGATGGGTTTGCTATCGCAGAAACCTTTTACGCTTCCGATGTCGATATTTGAAAATATTGCTTATGGTCCCAAGATCCATGGCGAAAAGGATAAAGGTAAGCTTAAAGCTATCGTAGAGCAGCAATTGCGGAATGTAGGACTTTGGGAAGAGGTGAAAGACCGTTTGGATTCTTCGGCGACAAGGCTTTCTATTGGGCAGCAGCAAAGGCTGTGTTTGGCTAGAGGATTGGCGGTTGAGCCAGAGATCATCCTGGGCGATGAATCTACTTCGGCACTGGATCCTATTTCCACTCAGATCATTGAAAACCTGCTGATGGATCTTAAACAGCGGTATACAATTGTTCTGGTGACCCATATCCTTCGGCAAGCCCGAAGGGTCTCGGATTATATCCTGTTTTTATATCAAGGAGAAGTAATTGAGTTCGGTAAAACCGAAGAATTACTTCTCCATCCTAAGCATGAAATCACCAAACAGTATGTGAAAGGATTTATTTCATGAGTATGTTTTCATTAAGTCCTTGTTTCGCCTTCAGGACCTTCCTCAATGGTTTCGGCAATTTCTGCTACACCATCCGGGTCAGTGTCCATTCGGAATGGAGCAGCTTCATCAAATTCACCTTCCCATTTGGCGACAACAACTGTTGCCAAACAGTTACCAATTACGTTGACCGATGTTCTGGCCATATCCATTAATTCATCAATACCCAAAATGGCTGCAATAACAAATACCGGTAAACCGAATTGATCTGCCGTAGCGATCAAAATGATCAAGGAGGCTCTAGGAACGGCCGCAACACCTTTGGAAGTGATCATCAAGGTGAAGGCGATCATCAATTGTTGTCCAAAAGATAAATCGATCCCCGCTGCTTGAGCCACAAAAATAGAAGCTAAAGAGAGGTATAAGGATGTTCCATCCAGGTTAAAGCTATACCCCGTAGGAATTACGAAAGAAACGATCTTTCTTGGAACCCCGAATTTCTCCATCGCGCTCATCGCCTTTGGTAAGGCAGCATCCGAACTTGTGGTAGCAAAAGCGATGGAAACCGGCTCTTTGATGGCATTTACAAATTGCTTGATCGGTACCTTGAGATATAAGGCCACGGGTAACAAAATGATAAGCAGGAAAAATATTAAAGCTAAATAAAGGGTCGCCAAGAGCATGAATAAGTTTTTGAGGATATCCACGCCGAGATGTCCAACGGTATAGGCCATTGCCGCACCAACCCCAATTGGTGCAAATAGCATGACCAAATTGGTGAACTTAAACATCGCTTCCGAGAGACTTTCTGCAAAGTCGACAAAAGGTTTTCGTTTCTTCTCTTCCACCATGGCCAATCCGATACCGAAAATAACGGCGAAAACAACAATTTGTAGGACCTTATTCTCATAAACCGACTTTACGATGTTTTCAGGAAAGGTATCCCTGAAGAAGGATGTGAATTTATAAAGGCCATGAGCACTCTCGTCGATATGGCTTAAGGCTAATTTATCGCCTTCAGACATACCGGAGGTCTGAGGTAGCTCCTCATGTGGCATATGTTCAATGTCGATACCGACACCAGCTTTGGTAAGATTGATCGCCGCCAAACCAATAAAAATAGCACAGGTGGTGGCACAGAAGAAATATAGCATGGACTTCCAAGCCATACGACCAACTTGTTTTAAGTCGGAATGTCCCGCAATACCAAAAACTAACGTAGCAAACAAGATTGGTCCTACAATGGTCTTCACCAGTTTTATAAAGCCTTGGCTTAAGGGTTGAAGCGCTTTAGCAACATTTGGGAAATCTAATCCGACAAATATACCAAGGACCATACAGGTTAAGATCCAGGTGGTTAATCCTTTACGGACAATTGCGTTTAGAATCAATACAGCAGCTGTAATCCATCTGACGAGCATCATAACACTTGCTGGAACGGCTACGATGTTAAATTCGTATAATAAGGTAATAATTGAAGCTAATGCTATGGTAACTAGCATTAAATATCCCGTTGCTTTTTTTGACATGCGGTTTATGGGGGTTACTTTTGTTAAAATTTTGTTTTAAAGACGAACAAAAATAAAAAAATTGGTGGGCATACCAAATTTCGAAGCCTTTTATTCCCGATTATAGGGATTTAAACCAACGGAAAAGTTCTTCCTTGAAAGTTTCCCCTACAGGAAAGAAATCCCCATTATGATGTTGGACTTGATGGGCATCAATTGCCTTGATTTTTTTCTTCGGCAAAATAATAGATCGGTGGATTCGGATGAATTCTTCTGCCGGCAAGCGGTTCATCATTTCTTTCATCGTTTCTAAGGTCATCAACTTTTGTCCTTCAAAATGGATAATCAAGTAATCTTTTAATCCTTCTATATAGTCAATTTTGGATAGTTCGATCCGATGGTCCTTTCTGTCGGCTCTGAATTGGATATATGCTTTGGTTTGAATTGTTTTAGGCGTTTTCCAAGCGAGGTGCTTGTCAATCGCCTGATTAAACCGTTGCTGGGAAATGGGTTTTAATAAATAATCTATCACCGTAAAAGCATAGCTCTGAAGTGCAAATTCTGCATAAGCGGAACTGATGATGAAATCATAATCCTTTCCCAATAATTTCATGATATCCAAGCCATTCATGGCAGGCATCTGAATATCCAGTATAATTAAGGGGTGGGCTTGTCCATGATGAGGATCGGGATTTTGTTTTAGTAGAGAAAGTGCATGGGTAATATCATCACCAGCGTATACAAGATTTAGTTCAGGTCGCTTTTCAGCATAATCAGCAAGAAGCTTATATGCCATTGGTTCATCATCTAAAATAATACATGGAATCGGTTTCATCATCTGAATGTTATTGTTAGTGTAGCCTCAAATTCTCCATTTGTGATGGTTTCAATCAAATGGTATTGATTAGGATAGTAATGGTCTAACCGTTTCTTTAAATTTTGAATGCCGATTCCTTTTTGCTGATCTTTGCCCCCATCTTTTATTTTATTTTTTACTTTATATAGTAAGCTTTTATCATCAGTAAATAAGCTTATTACTAATGGACTTGTGTTGGTGATTTCTCCGTGCTTAAAGGCGTTTTCAATAAACGTGATCAATGTGAAGGTTGGTAGTTTAATTTGCTTATTGTTCAATTCTACTTGCAGGTCTATGCAATCTTCAGAGGAGATTCTTAGGGTCTCCAGACTGATAAAGGAGTGTATATAATGGAGCTCCTCCTCGATGTCCATCCATTCCTTATCACTGTTGTAGGTATTATATCGCATAAGTTTCCCGAGCTCTTCAATGGCAGGCAAGGATTTTTCGGATTTGAAATAAACTAAGGAGTAAATATTGTTGAGACTGTTGAAGATGAAATGGGGATTTAGCTGTGATCGCAGGAATTTAATCTCCGTATTTTTATTTTCTTCAATCAAATTGGATTGTTTGGAAATTAATCGGATGGTATAAAGAATCAACCAAAGCGCTGTACTTAAAATGATAGGCTGGAATGCATAATAGAGATTATCGATAGCATAAAAACCAAAGGTGGTGTTTGGATGATAATTCCTCATCCCAGCAAAAATCGGCATAAGGATTTCTTCAAGTAGATATCTACTGGTCATGAAGTAGATAATACCAACAAATATAGCCGCTATGATTTTCCATGCCCTCCACGTTCGAAATGCCCACGGAAGGCCGATAAGGTAGTGGAGATAAAATGTGGAGGAAAACACCAAAAAGTAAGTGGCTAGGAATAACCCAACCGACTTGAGTTCAATTCCGTCTCCAGTCCATTTCAAAAGACTGAAATATGCCCAAATCAACCAAAAAAGGATATTGATAACAATTTCCTTTCTTAAAGTAATGCCTGGTTGGTATTTATTCTTTTGATTTATCAAGTTGTTTTGCTCTTTCTTTATGGATGGCTTTTGAGTTCATAAAGATAGCTATTCAATATTTCATAAAATATCCGCTTGGTCGATTTTTCTAAGGGGTTTGTCGATATAAATTGTATAAGCTGGAGGTTTGTATTAAAATTGGATCATTAATCCATTACAAATGAAAAAATACTTATTAATTATCTTGCTATTAACTGTCCAGCAATTGGTTCATGCCCAATTGGTTCCATTCCAAACAAAATTTGAGAAAACCATTCCGGTTTTAAATGTCGCCACTTTTCATATGGGATTTACCAGTGATGCTACTCGGACAGCGTTCAATCCGAAGGATCCTGAACGTGTGAAAGAAGTACATGCTTTGGCTAAACGCTTCGCTGCCTTTAAACCAACTGTTCTAGTTTTAGAAAATGTTCCATCGCGAACGGAGGCTTTGCAGGCCATGTATGATGCGTACTTGAAAAACCCCCAAATGACATTCGAGCATCCTAGTGAAATTGAATTATTAGCGTTTGAGGTCGGAAGGTTGTCCGGTGTAAAAAAAGTCTATGGTATAGATTATAAAAAGGGATATAATTACAGGATATATGGGGAATTAGAAACGAAAGCGGATTCCATCACCTATAATGCCTACTGGAAATTGGTGGAAAAGAACACCAAGAATTACATGGAGAAATTGAATAGGGAACCTACGGTTATGGATCATTTTCAAATGAACAATTCGAAGGTTTATCTTGATTTTTTAATGAATGTGAATGCTGATATGCTATTGTATGCATCAAGCCCAGAAGGAAATGAAGGGGCTTTCGAAGCGGCTAAATTTTATGAACGGAACCTGATCATGTTTTCTAATTTCAATAAGATTCCCTTGTCAGCTGATGATCGCGTGTTTTTGTTGATGGGTGGTACCCATTCTGCGTTTTTCAGACAATGGCTGGAACGATCTCCAAAATATCATGAAGTAGATGTTCTTCCTTATCTAAAATAAAAAAAAAGAGCTGTTATTTTAATTAACAGCTCTTTTTTAATATTATAAGCTAGCTTATTCAGCGTGTAACCAGGCTTTCTTCGCTAATAATTCTTCTTCTGTTTCCACTACTTCTTCGTCTTCTACACAACAATCAACCGGACATACTGCTGCACATTGAGGTTCATCGTGAAAACCTTTACACTCTGTACACTTATCTGAAACAATATAATATACTTCATTAGAAATAGCATCTTGCGACTCGTTAGCATCGATTGTAACACCATCTCCAAAATCAATAACTCCGTCTAAAGCTGTTCCATCAGAAAACTTCCATGAAACCCCTGCATCATAAATTGCGTTGTTCGGGCATTCTGGTTCGCATGCTCCACAATTTATACATTCATCTGTAATTTTAATTGCCATTTATGTCCTTACAATAAAATAATAAACTAATTTTGTGTCTTCAAAGGTACTACTTCAGCTACTTACTTTGAACAAAAAGTATATAACATTGGTAGTTATTTACAAACTAATGGCAAATATACGGCAAAATAATAACAGAATAATTCTAAATAATAAGATTTTGACATTAAAACAAAGAATCCAAGCATTTGTAAAACTCGGCGATTATCTTCTTTCCAGTGATTTTGAAAACTCCCCTTTCCTCTTTTCAGTAGCCAATAGGAACCCTTGGTATAGCAAAGAAAATGTCTTGAAACAGGCTAAGGCTATCGGACAGAATCTGACCGAGGAAAAATTGACTTTATGGCTGCAAGGTTTTCCAGATCATGAGAACGATAAGGTAGTTGGGTTGGTGTTGGCCGGAAATTTACCGCTTGTGGGTTTCCATGATATCTTATCTGTACTGATCACTGGTTTTAAAGCTGAAATCAAAACTTCTTCGGAAGATGCAGGTATTACGAAAGCTGTTTTGGATATCTTGGTTTCTATCGAACCGGATTTCTCCAATCGTTTTCAACTGGTGGAGCGTTTGGAAAACTATGACCTGATCATTGCTACTGGAAGTAACAATTCTTCTCGTTATTTTGAACATTATTTTGGTAAAAAACCACATATCATCCGTAAGAACAGGAATTCTGTTGCGGTGATTACGGGTCGGGAGACTAAAGAACAACTGAACCAGCTCGGAAATGATATTTTCGATTATTTTGGTTTAGGATGTCGATCGGTTTCCAAGATCTTTATTCCCGAGGATTATGATATTGCTCGATTATATGAATCGCTGGAGAGCTTCTCCCCGATTAAAGATCATTTTAAGTACAACAACAACTATGATTTCAATAAATCCATCTACCTGATCAATCGTAACGAACATTTTGATAACGGGTTTTTGTTGATCAAGGAAGATGAGGCTATGGCCTCTCCCCTGGCCGTTATCCATTATGAACGCTATAAAGAGTTGAAGGAGGTGGAATCCTTTATCCAAAATCACTTAGAAGAGATTCAGTGTGTGACTGCAGAAACAGACTTAAAAGTTGATGCTGCGGTATTCCCATTTGGAGCAAGCCAACACCCTGCCTTGGATGATTATGCTGACGGCGTGGATACCTTAGCTTTTTTGAAAGCAAACCAATAAATTGGTTTTTGTGGCGTTATATGGTTATGAATTCATAAAAAATTATATTTTTGTTCGATTATGTATGTTATTAAGGTAAAAGGAGTAGCAAAAATTCCGGATTATGTTCAGTTACGAGATGATGCATTTACCCTTCTTGCCTATTTCCGCGTGGATCGACCTGATAAATCATTAGATAAAATAGGCCTTGGTGATAAAGCAGAATACATCATGGAGATCGTTCGGGAACTGCCGTTTGGCCAAATAAAGAAAATAGACGTATAAGCAATATGAAAGAAACAAATACGGTTATCAAATTAAAGAATGTCGAGATCTATCAGCAGAAGCACCTGGTATTGTCCAATGTGAATTTGGATATTGCACAAGGTGAATTTCTGTATCTGATCGGTCAATCGGGATCAGGAAAGAGTAGTTTGTTGAAGATAATCTATGGCGACCTCTACATCGCTAGCGGTGAAGGTATGGTAGCAGGTTTTGATTTGAGAAAACTTCATGAAAATGATGTACCATATTTACGTCGAAAATTAGGGATTGTATTCCAGGATTTCCATTTGTTGAATGATAGGACCGTTGAAAAAAACCTTGAATTTGCTTTGAGAGCAACAGGTTGGAAAGAAAAAGGTCTGATTGAAAACAGGATTTTGGATGTGTTGGAAAAAGTAGGATTGCGATCAAAACTTAAGAAGATGCCGCATGAGCTTTCCGGTGGTGAGCAGCAACGTGTAGTTATTGCACGCGCACTTCTGAACAACCCAGAAATCATCCTAGCCGATGAGCCGACAGGTAACTTAGACCCGTCAACCTCCGAAGAGATCGTTCTATTATTAAGAGACATCGCCTCTTCCGGAACTGCGGTTTTGATGGCTACCCATGATTACCAGATCATAAGAAATATGCCTGCAAGAATCCTTCGTACCGCGGATGGTTCTTTGCATGACAATGTATCGATATAAAGGCTGACAAGCCATTTCAAATCCGACATTATTGCCAGTAAAAACCAGTTTTTACTGACAGCATGTCGGATTTTTTGCGTTGGCAACATAATTGTTGACACGCCTACTAATACGTTAAAATAAGCTGATGATGAACGAAAATGAAAATATTCAAGACCAAGAATTGAATCAATTCGAGGAGAACGTGGAGAATACAGGAGCTGAAGCTGAAGACCTGAACCAAAAATTAGCCGAGTCCAATGATCGTTATGCACGATTGGTGGCTGAATTTGACAACTACAAAAAACGTACTTCCAAAGAGAAAATAGAGCTCATGCAGTCTGCCGGAAAGGATGTAATCATCAAATTGCTTCCTGTGATGGATGATTTTGACAGAGCGCTAAACCATATGAAAAATGTTTCCAACGAAGATCCTATCAAACAAGGCGTTGAATTGGTGAATACGAAATTCCGTAAAACCATGGAACAATTGGGTGTGAAGGAAATGGATGTCATTGGACAACCATTTGATCCTGAATATCAAGAGGCGATCACCATGATCCCTGCACCTACTCCTGATCTGAAGGATAAAGTAATCGATGTAACAGAAAAAGGTTATCTATTGAACGATAATGTTATTCGTTTTGCAAAGGTAGTAATAGGACAATAAGAATAAAACAATGTCAAAAAGAGATTATTATGATGTGCTTGGTGTCCAACGGACTGCTGAAGTAACAGAAATAAAAACGGCATATCGTAAGCTTGCCATCAAATATCATCCGGATAAAAACCCGGGTGATCAAGAAGCCGAAGATAAATTTAAGGAAGCAGCCGAAGCCTATGAGGTTTTGAGTAATGCAGAAAAACGCAGACGTTATGACCAATTTGGTCATGCAGGAAATTCTGCTTCTGGTTATGGTGCTGGCGGCATGAATATGGATGACATTTTCAGCCAATTCGGTGATATATTTGGTGGAGGAAATCCATTTGAAAGTTTCTTTGGTGGCGGCGGAGGCACGCGTGGCGGCCGTCGGGTTCAACGGGGAACAAATTTACGTATCAAAGTAAAATTGACCTTAGAAGAGATTGCCAAAGGGGTTGAGAAAAAAGTAAAAGTTAATAAACAGGTAGTTTGTCATACCTGTACAGGAACTGGTGCAAAGGACAAAGGTTCTTACCACACCTGTAATACCTGTGGTGGTAGTGGTTCGGTAAGAAGAGTGACCAATACCATATTGGGACAAATGCAGACAACTAGTACTTGTCCGACCTGTAATGGCGAAGGGGTAGAAATCACTGCAAAATGTACCACCTGTAAGGGTGAAGGACTAGAGCGTGGTGAAGAAACCATTGCTATCAATATTCCTGCAGGTGTTAGCGAGGGAATGCAATTGTCGATGAGTGGGAAAGGAAATGCTGCTCCTAGAGGTGGTATTCCTGGAGATTTGATCATTCTGATTGAAGAAGTACCACATGAGACCCTAAAAAGAGATGGTATCAATGTGATCTATGATCTGTATATCAATTTCGCTGATGCAGCTTTAGGAACTAGTGTGGAGATCCCAACAATCGATGGTAAAGCCAAGATCAAGATCGATGCTGGAACGCAGGGAGGAAAGATATTGCGTTTAAAAGGAAAAGGTCTTCCTGAAGTGAATTCTTACCATAAAGGAGACCAATTGGTGTATGTGAATGTTTGGACACCAAAAACCGTGAATAAAGAGGAAAAGGAATTATTGGAGAAATTGAAGAATTCTGCGAATTTCAAACCTCAACCAGGAAAAAGCGAAAAATCATTCTTTGAGCGAATCAAGGAATATTTCGAATAACATTTTGTTTATTTTATCCTTGTTGGTCATGGCCAATTAAGAAGAAAGAGGCTGTCTAAAAAGGTCTCTTAAAAGAGAACCCCGTCATTAAAAAATGGCGGGGTTTTTCTGTTTTTTGTCCTCAAGATTTTGTATCTTAAGGTGCAACCAAAAAACAATATGGCA
>NZ_JAYLLN010000012.1:0-77533 GCF_037126265.1 Sphingobacterium tenebrionis | reverse complement strand
GGCATCAACAAGGATAGTAATTTACGTTCGGCTTCTTGCAAGGGATAACTGTTTTAAAGATGCTAAACTAAGAAATTTTTAGTATTCCCCCCCAAGGATTCAGCTTGATCCCAGATCTGGCACAATCCTTCCTTCCTAGCGAAGGTGCTAATTATCAATAATCCATTCAGAAATATATCGGATATTTTTTATCCTTTTTAAGGTAACATGCAGTTTTCCCCTTGTAAAATCCGAAAGTCATTTTATTTTTTTTGCTGAGCTTAATATTTCTCCGAAATGCTAAGAGAACAGCATATTGGGGTCAAAAGCTAAATTTACCAGATTGGATGAATAAAATACCTAGCTCTAGGTATTTATCTACATGATATGTTCGGGTAGCTTTGTAATAGGTAATAAATCTAATAAAATATGTCAAGAATCATCAAAATTATGGTAAGCATGTATGGCATGGTGTTTTTCCTAACGGTCTCTGTGCTGGCACAAAAAAAACATTAAAGATTTCAAAGGTGTGAAAGAATCAAACTATAAAAAGTTAATAGAAAAAAATGATAGAGTTAGATTTATACGTGCTACTAAACTATTGGTACCTATTCAAAAAAGCAGATCACAGTTGACACTGAAATACGGCTTCCGGCTTCCGACTCAATGCTATCTTGTTCAGCATTAATTTTTCGTTTTAATCCCAGAATCAATAAGAAAAATGAAATACTATGTTATGGATTTAAATATATTCCTCAGTGAGAATTGAACAATTGACACTTACTAATTTGAAAGAGAAAATAAAATGAAAATTTTTATAAGAATGAAAACAATTGCAAAATTGGGTCTAACTGGGCTATTCGTTGTAGCCTATGCAGCATTTAACAGTGTAGCAGCACAAAAGTATAAGTTTAAAGCAAGCTTAAAATATAAACCAGCTCATGATTTAAATGAAAATACTAAATCGGAGAAAGAATTTCTTATTGATTTTAATAAAAAGAAATTCGGTAAGTTTCCAATTGTGTCAGATATTAAGATAGAAAATAATAAAGGCCATCAAGATCCAAAACTCAATAATTTACTATATATTTTTGCTATCGAAGGCTATAAAGTATGGTTAACCATATCTAGTTCTGGGTATTATGACGAACTATTCCTTTATGATAAAGATTATGATGGAATATTTTCCATACGTTATTATGGAAAAGCTACTGAAATTAATAAAAAGAAAGTAAAATGAGAGCACTAGAGCTATTTATATTGGCACTAATGCTGTTTATAATGAACGGTAGTTTCGCACAGCATGCGAACAGTGCAAAGGGAGCTTTTGGTTATCCGGATTCGAAGAACCCTAAGATCGTTAATATTCAAAAGATTTTTGATGCCAAAGAGATAGATGTTAATAAGCTTACAACCGAGTACGACGCGATTTTTAACGGAGGAAATATGGAGGATAAGCTCCATCTTTTTGTGTTTGATCTTAGTAATCCATTAGGTTCATATGCCGATTTTATGAATAAATATCCTGAGCAGGTTACTCCTATCGTTGAAGCCTTAAGCATACTCCCCGAATCGGATTTTAAAACCTTTGCAACAGCAGTGCTATATAAAAGTGTCGCGGATAGAACAATCCGAGAAGAAGAGAAAACGAAATTTCTTAGCTCAGCATTTCATATGTTTCGCCATCTCGCTTCGCGTGGAGATGAAAGAAGTTATATTCCTCTTGCAAAAGCAGCATCCGAATTATATGTCTTGGATTTTAAGGACGATATCTTACAGAAAAACTAATATTAGAACTCTTTGGCAATTATTTTAGTTTACTCTCTAAGCATGAGCCTTTATTTGATTATTTAAGAAAAGGCTTATATCATGAGAATATCTATAATATTGAGTTTTCCGAGACAGAAAAGAAACAGCAACAAAATTATAAAGATATTTCAAGTAAAATCATTAAGAGATTTTTGGTCGACTTTCCTGATAAAGATCAATACATCATTTATCATTTATGGAAGTCACATTTGCTTTCCCATTCTTTTATAGGCTATAAGATTGAATTCAATCCAGAAATAGGGAAGAGGATAAGTGACTTGATAGAGAGTTGTAAAAATGAGAAAGCCATTGATTACAACAGACTGAAATCAATTGATTTTCTTTTCCATTATTTTCTGGATGAAGGAGCCAATTTGGATATTCAGGATTATATCCAGCTATTTAATTCCAAAAAAGAAGCTTATGACTCTTTGATAGGATATTTAGAAACAATTTCTGATTCCGAAATTTCAATGGAACTATTAAATAGGCAGCCGAACTGGACAGAAATATTTCGATCTGAAATAGAGCAGGACATCAACCGCTCATTCCCTTTAATTGTTCGTTATTCCAAAGAACCCGAAATCTTTTTAACCAACAATAAAATCGAAGTTCATACAATACAAAAATCGGTCGAGAATTTTGATTATATCATGTCTTTATTATTTAACAAGGAAGTTCGAGGTGGAAATTCTCTTTACAGATTGTTTCAATATAGCCAGCTGATGGCAAAAGTAATGGAAAAGAGTTCATTAAAAAACAATAGCGAGCTAAAATGGGAAACAGCTAGAATGTTACTTGATTTTGAATATGCTTATTTGCGAATAAAAGAAATCCATAGCCCGACTATTTTGGGAATAAGCGCTACGTTCGAAAATTGGACTTCTGCCGAATTAAAGAAACACAAAAAAGACATCAATAAAAAGCTATTAGAGTATAATAAAATTTATGATAAAGTAAGCGAAAAAACCGATGAAGGCGAGATTGTGAAACTCGAACTGAATAAAATTGCAACGAAATTTGGACTACTTTAACTACAAACAATCAGAAAACATGTACGGAATCAAACTATTCATAACAACAATCATGCTATTTATGGTAAGCTTTAGCTTAGCTCAGTCTATTATAAATCGCTCGGGCATCTCAGGCGATAAATATCTTATTATTGATGATAGCACTGGCAACATACTATTTAATTTTTCAAAACATGAATATTCGGGTGTTGGTAAATTTTCCGAAGGTCTGGCACAAGTTATAAGTTATGGTTATCATGGTTTTATAGATAAAACAGGTAAGGTGGTAATACCTTTAAAATATAAAAACGCTTTTGGTTTTTCCAATGGATTGGCAAGAGTAGAATTAGATAATAAATGGGGATTTATTGATAAAAACGGAAATGAAGTTGTTCCTTTAAAATATGGATATGTTTATGATTTTTCCGATGGATTGACAAGAGTAGCCTTAAACAAAAAATGGGGATTTGTAGACAAACTAGGAAAAGTAGTCACCGCTATAAAATATGATGGAATTACAGATTATTCAGAAGGTTTGGCAGTAGTTGTTTTAAATAATAAAGTAGGCTTTCTAGACAAAATTGGAAATGTGGTAATTCCTTTTAAATATGAATTTGCCGATAGCTTTTCCGAAGGATTTGCAATAGTAAAACTTTTCGATAAATATGGTTTTATAGATAAAACAGGTAGAGAAATAACGTCTATAAAGTATGATGATGTTTCTTTTTTTTCCGAAGGCATGGCAGCAGTATTATTGAATAAAAAAGTTGGCTTTATAGACAGGACTGGTAATGAAGTAATTCCTTTGAAATATGAATTTGCCAGTAACTTTTCCGAAGGATTTGTAAGAATAAAACTAAATAATAAATGGGGTTTTCTAGATAAAACAGGTAAAGAAGTAATTCTCTCAAAATATGAGGATGCGGGTGATTTTTCCGAAGGATTTGCAAATGTAAAATTTAATAATAAATGGAGTTTTGTAGATAAAACGGGGAATGAATTAATTCCTTTTAAATATGAAATCGTCAATAGTTTTTCTGAAGGTCTGGCAGCGGTGGTATTAAACAATAAAATCAATTTTATAGATAAAACTGGAAAAGAAGTGTATGAAATTGTTAAAGATTATATTGAAGGCTTAGCAGCTGTAAAAAGCAATAAAAAATGGGGTTTTATTGACAAAAAGGGTAAAGTAATCATTGCAATAAAATATGATAGTGTTGCCAGCTTTTCTGGTGGAGAAGCTCATGTAACGCTAAATAATAAATGGTTTAGTATTGACAAAAAGGGAAATGAGATAAAGTAAAATACTTCATTTAGTAAACTCCTATTTAAGTAAAACAAAATAATTGAAGTTAAATTGGAAACTTAAGAATCATAAAGTTATTACCAGAATCAATAAAATTGTTTAAGGAGAGTGTTGGTTTCGTAAATATTTGTACTATACGTGGTTAAAAATAAAGAAAAACAGTATGGATTCTACATATATTAATATTCTAAAGCAAAAAAGGGAGCACCTACAGCTACAACTTAAGTTTGATGCATTTGCAAAGAATTATGTATATCCTTTGTTGGATGTATTAGCCGAAATGAAACATTTGGATATTCGCTTTCGGGTGGTGTCGCTACGCGCTGTTCCTAACGACTTGCAAGCTATACTGTTGGAACAGCTCCGCGATGATACATTGATGCATCACAATCTACCACCAATACCTATAGAGGTCGATACTAATTTGCTGAAACAGTTAATGAAACGGTATCCCACAGTACATACAACGCGTTATTTTCCTGAGCTGCCGATTGTAGCCGTGATGGGTACTCAGTGTGGTGTATTGCAGGACCTTATTAAGGAACAACGCTTATTTGACCAATTCGCTTATCTGTGCTGGGTGGAATATTCATTAATGCTGGAGGTAGACCTGAAGCAGTTCGCGGAATATGCTACTGCTAATATATTAGATATTCAAGGAAATGATGTTGTTCTTTTCCCGGCAGATTTTGACTGGGTGATTGTATATAATGCCTTTGAAGACCAATTGCAGTTCGCAGCGTTGAATCATGTTTCAATAAATTCACCGGATTCTTTTCTTCTTTAACATTTATTATCCATTTTCTCTACAGCGTCTCCAACCTTGCCATTCAAAATATGTTTGTTTTCGGGCTGTAATCGTGCTTTAAGTATGTTTAAAGCAGGGTTAAAGTATAAAGTAAGTATGCAAAGCATACATTTTACATACTTTTAGCATACTTTCAGTATGCTTTTACTTCGAAGCGAACTATGCCCAAAAGAGTCCTAATTGAAAGACTTTCCAAAACCCGTCTTTTCCCTACACATCACTAACATTTCCATTACATTTCGAATCTAATTTATAAAATATAAGGGACTATTTAGATCTAACTATTATATTAAATCCCTATTAATTGTTCCCTAATAATTTATCACGTATTTTTAGGTTACTATCAAGCACTAGCCAATAAACAATGAGAAAAATCTTCCTAATTATATGCCTTTTCTTCCTTCAACAATTACACGCGAAAGAAAATCCGGTTTTTGATTTTATAAAAGTTTGGAATTTCCTTAAATATTATCATCCTGATTTGGCAAGTGGTAAGCTGGATGCAGATAGCCTATTCTTAAACCATATAGAAAGCAAAAATTTAAATATCAACCAGTCTATTTCTTTGCTAACAAAAGGATTGACTAATATTGTTAATTCTACAAAAAAAGGTAATGCCCCATCGGATATAGTTGATGATAATCAAGATTTTGATTGGTTTGAAAGGAATCCATCAATTACCATTAAGAATAAAAAACTACTTAGAGCAATTCATAGAAATAGGTTTATAGGAGAACAACATTACTATGTTCCAAAAGATGGTTTTACCATCGATATCCCCCATGAAAAGGCTTATAATTTTTCTAAAGAGGAGAACCTTCCATTGAAATTCAGACTACTGGCGTTAGCTAAAATAATTGGAGCAATAGATTATTTATATCCACATAAATATTTAATGGATGGGCATTCTACGGAAACATTGAAGAGTTTAATTGATGAATGCCTAATTGCAGATTCTAGAAAAGCATTTGAAACTGTCCTTGCTAAATCGGTAGCACTTTTGGAAGATACACATTCCTATAAATTCTATTATCAGTTTCATCATAAAAAAGAAATCTACCACACATCATTTTTTGCACCCTTTGATTATCAGATCCTAGATGATTATGTTTTGGTCACCCACATTATCATCCCAGAAATTTGTGAAAAAGCAAATATTGCTGTTGGGGACAGAATAAAAGCAATTAATAGCCAGTCAATCTCAGAGATCATCCTGGAAAAGAGTAAATTACTTTCTACATCCAATAGAGCAGGTTTATTAATCCGTTTATCGGATTATCAGCAAAATCTGCTGTGGATGGATGATGATACCATTAAAAACCTCACAGTTCAAAAGGCAGGGCATTCAGATATACTTCAGACTAAAATAGCACTTGTAAATCCAACTAATAAAGCAGAATTGGAGATTATTCTTTCCTACCTAAGGGGAAAAATACAATTAAAAAACAATCGGACATTAAATCATCCTGATATTTCCTATTTCAGAATTGACCAGACCTTTTATTTTATTGAAGATGTCGAGGATAATAAAATCGATTCAACGATGGACAGCCTTTTCACTAATGCAGCATCAAAAAAAGCAATCGTTTTTGATATGCGAGCCTATCCCGATTGGGGAGGGTTTATTTATACCTATGTATACAAGTATTTCGGTCAAAAAAGCAATTATTTTGGGAAATACTACCAACAGAATTTGAGCAATATTGGCACTTTTTCCTATGTCCAAAACCCAGAAACCTATTTCCCTGCCAACCAAAAACTCAAATCGCACCAATATAAAGGAAAAGTATTCATTCTGGTCAATGAAGAAACATTAAGTGCCAGCGAATGGAACACGATGAATCTACAGCATATCTTTCCTCAATCGATTACGATAGGTCAACAGACTGCGGGAGCTGATGGTGATATCAAAAGGTTGATGCTTCCTGGAGGATATCAATTGGAATTTACAGGAAATGCCATTTTTTATCCCAACAATGATCAAACCCAGAAAAAGGGACTGAGGATAGATCAGCATATCCCATACACGGATGCTGATTTCCTTATACCAGAGGATCGAATTTTTGAAATAATTAAGAATCAGCTTTAATGTAACCGATCAGCTTATTTCGCAGGAATATTTCTTGCCATATGGCAATCCGAATTCCTTTATACATACCTACATTAGAAATAAAAAAGAATATGGGAAAAATCATTGCTGCATTCAATATGACCATTGATGGAAATTGTGATCATAGAATCCCTAATCCGGATCAAGAAGTACACGAGCATTATGCTGATCTATTAAAGCGTGCAGATGTAATCCTTTATGGCAGAAAGACATTTGAACTTATGAAATATTGGCAAAATTTGATTGATGAGCCTTCAGATGTTAAATCTAGAAATGATTTTGCTGAATCCATCGATAAAATTCCAAAAATAGTTTTTTCCAATACCATGTTATCAACTGGCTGGGATTCCGCGAAATTAGCAGGTAGTACATTGTATGATCAAGTTATCGATCTAAAAGAACAAGGTAGCAAGGTTATTTTGGTCGGTAGCCGAAGTTTGATCATACAATTGCTCAACTTAAATTTAATTGACGAATTCCAACTTTGCATTTTTCCCATCATTGCAGGACCCGGCTTACAATTATTTGAGAATATTAATAGTAGGACGGATTTTACTCTTCAGTATATAAAAAGATTTAATTCTGGGGCGGTTATTCATTATTATTCCAAAAGTATTTTGAATACTTAGAACTTCTAAGTATAATTGTTCTGTGAAAGAACTTAGTAAAGAATTAATGGCAAGTGCCTTGGCACCACTCGTCCTGCTGATTTTGAAAAGGCAAGAAAGTTATGGATATCAAATTATCCAACTTTTGAAGGAAAAAACAGGATCAGAACTTTCTGTGGCTGAAGGTACGTTATACCCTGTGTTAAAAAAAATGGAGACAAAGGAATGGATCCTTGGCGAATGGAAGAATTTAGATTCCGGTCGCCCAAGAAGATATTACCAATTGACCGAGAAGGGTAGAAAAGAACTAGACAATCAATATGAACAATGGAATTTTATCAATGATTTAATACATCAATTATGGGAAAAACCGATTTCAATTTAGATCAGGCAATTGCCAATCATATCCTGCTCATTCAGCAAAAGGGCAGTACCACCGATTCAGATCTCGCTGAATTAAAGGCGCATTTGTATGATGCCTTCGAAGAATTGAAATCCAATGGATTAAATCCCGAAGAAGCATTTATGGTTGCCCGTCACCGCTTAGGCGATACGGAAATATTGACTAATGAATACAGCAAGGTGAATCCTAGTGTCCAGACCAATAAGATATGGGCTTATTTGTTTTTGGGTGTAGCATTATTGGCACTAGGATGGACTTTTCTACGACTATTAGGAGGAGGTTTTTACCTACTTGTTTTCAAAAATTATCATACATCGGCTGGTTCTTCTGTAATGGTTGTTCTATTCCATATTGCCTTAATAGTGTTGATTTTCTATCTTGTAAAGAAAAAGCATAACATCTCCCGCTTTTTGGAAAGACAAGTGGATATTAATCCGATTAAAACAGTGTTATTGGCTTTTATTCCATTGGCTATGACGATTTTCATTCCAAGGCAACTGAATTTTCAAATGATAGATGCTTTGAGATATCCAATCTATAAATTTGATAATGATTATGTCGAGTTTAGTCTCTATTTATTGGGAGTGAGTCTGGGTTTAGGAGCTCTCAGTATTATCTTTAGCCTAAAAAACGTAGGTCATATCAGTTTAAAATCGTTGTTGGCTAAACCGTCCATTTTATTGCTGTTGATCTTTGGTTTTGCAACGGAATTATTAGCGTCTTCTACCCGAATCTTTAATAATTTAGAAATCATTTCAAATGGTCTTATTTTTGGTTTTATATACCTTTTAGGATCTTTTTTAATCTCGTATTATAACGTAAAAGGTAACCTTATCAAAAATCTAATTACCTTCTCTATTATTGGATTTGTTTTGGAAACGTCAGTAGGGATCATGGCGGATATTGATAGAGGATTTAGCCTAACCGGCTATTTCGTGTCCAGCTTGATCTTGGGTGTAATTATTGGTGCATTATTGGGCATTAAAATGAAACCAACTGAATTGGAACAATCGGTCATCAATTAAAAATCAGCCATCAAATCCTGAATGAATGTCAACTACCTTAGCAGATAAAATCATCAGCTTTAACAAAACCCTGCATTATCAAGGGAATTTACCCCCAGATTTCAGGGTAATGAATCCATTTCTTGAAAATCCGGAAACATTGGTAGTGATGGCACAATTCTACCATAAATACTATAACGACAACAATAAGCGAAAGTTTATCATAGGCATTAACCCTAGTCGGCATGGTGCTGGGGTTACGGGCGTTCCATTTACCGATACTAAACGCTTGAAAACCGAGTGCGGAATTGAAATGCAATCTGCCCATACCCACGAAGTGTCATCCGTTTTTTTCTATGATATGGTTAGGGCGTTTGGAGGGCCCGAACGATTCTATTCCCAATTTTATGTCAATTCCCCCTTTCCTTTGGCGATCATCCGCCAGGGAAAGAACAGACAATGGACCAATGCCAATTATTATGATGATATGGCCTTATTTCAAGATGTGAAACCTTTTATGATTACCTCCTTGAAAAGACATATCGAACTTGGCCTGGATACTTCAGAAGTCTTTGTCCTTGGTAAGAAAAATTTAAAATTCCTGGAAATCATTAATAGGGAAGAACAGCTATTCGAAAAAATGACGGCTCTTGAACATCCCCGATATATCCAGCAATATAAATCCAAAGACAAAGACTTTTACATCGATAAATATTTGATAACCTTAGCAGGATTGAAAAACAATTTTTAATCAGACTTTTTATCTCTTATTAAATTCATATCCAATACCTATCGAACTTGTTCTGTTAAAAAATTTTGATTGTGATTGATTTGACATATTTACAAATCCTGCAGCGGAGGCTAGGTGGAAGACCAGGCCATTATTCAGTCTAAAGCCAGCCAGGGTACCCAAACCAGCATCGAATGGCTTAATCTGGTTCTCTAGTTCTCCCATTTCTAAATCTACGGAAACACCTCCAGAAGATAATTTTGCACTTATTCCATATGCTAGATAAAATCCGCCACCAATAAAAAAGTCGCCTTTTCGGGTAGGGATTCTACCTAAAAAATTGACAGGTAATTGGAGATAAAGAAATTTATCTGTGTATTTTCTGCCATCTTCTTCATAAGCTCCCCCTTTTCTTTCTAAGGATAATCCGGGTTGTATGGAAAATGTAGGTTTGATCTGGGCATCATAGTAGGCTGTTAAATGATAATGCGGTGCAATCTTAGTGATGGCGGTCATATCATCCGTCCTAGAAAATTCTTGGGCTAGGTTTAAACCTCCTCTTATTCCAAAGCCACTTTGGGCTTGTGCATAAGCTCCTATAGAAAGCAATAGGGCGATACTTAGAAAGATTCTTTTCATTGGTAGTGTTAATAATTTTGGTTTTCAACACTAAGATAGGGATAAGTTGAGATATTCGGTGCTGGGTATAGAGAAATTTGATAAAGGCAGCACCATGTCATGCTGAGCACGATGTCATGCTGAGCATCATGTCATGCTGAACATCGTCGAAGCATCTGTTCGTAAGCAACCGTACAGATCCTTCGACTACGCTCAGGATGACATTAATTTTGCTCAGGATGACATTAAGTTTACTAAGGATGACACCCTTTATGGCTTAGCATATAACAACCTCTATGGCTTACTATAAGCTTCAGAAACATCAAACTCTTCAAAATTCCTAATCTCCGATAACCTTGTTAATTCTTCCAAACTAATATCCTCCCAGGTATCCTCAAAAACCTCCTCACCACCATCATCCTCCGCTTGATTAATATTCTTCCTCGTCAGTTTCTTTTTGGTCAGAAAGTTTATACTCGTTTCGCTTAAAACAACAGGTCCATGATTCGAACTCTCATCGTATCCAATCATTTCAAAATCCCGATTCCTATAAGTAAACGTATAGGCCCAATGCCCATATCTACCATGTGCATAATGAATCTTTAGGTTCCCTCGCTCCACCATAATTCCTAAATCCGGGGGAAAATAAACTCCTCCTTCCTCGTTTTCAGAGGTAAAACAGGTATAGTTTTTCAATCCCAACTCATAATGATCCTTTTTGTTGAACAGTATAATGATCCCCCTTCTATTCCTATCCACCATTTTCCCATGCGTATTCTTAACCACCATACTCGTATCAGTTCCCTTGATCAGCATAATCACATCTTCTAATCCATCCTTATTCAAATCCCCTTTGATCAGCCCATCTTCCTGACCCTCCGCCGGATATTCGTCCTTAAATAGTTTATATCCCTCTGGAATAAAATCAAACGGATTTTTAGATCTCCAAACAGCCTCTTTCACCGGCTCAAAATTGGTATTGATAAGGGTTATTTTGTAATATTTGGTTACATGTTTATTTTCCTCCCAAAACATGACTTCCTTCATGTAAAGTACCTCTTCGTTTTGCCAGAAGGCTTCGGGGATATGGCATAAGAAAGTCTTTTCCCTTTTTTCAAAAACTTCCGATAAGGGAATGATATTTTCAAACCTTCCTGCCATCTTTTTTTGGATAAAATAGGTGTCACATTCCTGTCCAGGATAATAACCATTCAATCGAACGGTTTTCTGGGGTGAATTATACATCAAATCGGGATTACCTGCAATTTCCGTTTCCCGACCGTCCTTAAGATCAAAACTTACATCCGAAGAATGACCACCCTCAAACAGAATAATATCTTCCGAAGGATAATAGGCCACAAAACCCTCTTCATCGTATGGGCTATTATAGATACCTCCGTTTCGGAATAAAATCCGTCTTAAGCCTTTATATTCCTGATGTTCACGGAATTCCACAACCCCTGTCAACATCTTTTTTGCCGTGGCAAAATCCGTGATCTTCTGTAAAGTATCTACCGGTTTGGTCTTGGATTTTTCTACATAAAATTGAATGGAATCAATAAATTCAATGTCTAAGGAATAATTCTTTTCCCGTACTTCCCAGATCTGATTTTTACTTTTTTGAACTTGGCTTTGGGATTTTGAAGTTTGATTACAGCTCGCAAAGAAAAGCAATGGAAGCAGAAAAAGAAGGAACGCGGAACGTGTTTTCATAAGTTAATTTCATGGTCGTCATTAATCATCCTAATCCTAACAATAAACGTTCCGTATTGTAACAAATTGTTCATACTGATTCATTTATAGCTTAATTATCGCTAAATTAAGTAAGATTGTAAAATCAACTATAAACAGATCCCTAAGGTATAAGCAAATACGCAAGGGAATTCCAATTTGAACATGAATAGACGCCATTTTTTAAAAAATTCCAGCCTCTTGGGCTTTGCAACCTTACTAACTCAATTTCCGGTATGGGGAAAGAGTGTGTTTGCTTGGGAAAACCCTATCCATAACATTCCAGAAAACAAAGGGATTAATCCAGCATGGATAAAATCCTTGTACCTAAAAGGCGATAAGATTGCTTATCGAAAATCGAAGGATGAACTGAAATACATAGGCATGCCCATTGGCGGTTTGCATACAGGTACCGTATATATCGGGGGCGACGGGAAACTATGGCTATGGCAAGTATTCAATGATTCTTACGATGGTATGAATGAAGGGGTGGAGAACAAGGTCATTCAATGGCACAATTGGAAAGAAATGGTTAAGGTAAGGCCAAGGGATGGGGCAGCCTATGTTGAACCGCCATTGGCAAAAGATCTTCAAAAGTTTACACAAGGTTTCCAAATACAGGTATTGGATGGGAAGAAAATACAGCTTAAAGATTTGGATGCAGCATTGTGGGATGAAGTAATTTTTGAACCCACCTATCCATCCTGTAAGATTACCTATACGAGTCAGGATTTTCCGGTGGATGTTACCTTAACTGCTTTTACGCCATACATTCCATTAGATGTAGAAAATTCCTCTCTGCCCTTATCCTGTTTTCATCTCGATGTTGTGAATAAGACCAATAAATCCCTTGATATCCAATTGATCGGCTATTTGGAAAATGGTGTACATCATGGGAGAACCGATTTTGGACAGGTAAAGAAGGTAGCTCAACTCCATGAAAAGAAAGATGGAGCTAAGTTAATTCAATTTTCATGCAAGGATGTGCCTGAAGAATTCCAGCTTGCGGGTGACCATGGAACGATGGGGATCACCTGTGAAGATGCGAATGCCATATACCATGTGAATTATAAGCTGAAGGATTTATTCAATAAGAAGGCGAATGATGAAAATATTTCAGCTGTGGATTTCCAAGAATCACAGATCGGTGCGATCCAAATCTCCAAGAAGTTGGCTCCTAAGAAATCGACTGCTGCTCGTTTCGCAATTGCTTGGCATTTTAATCATCCACATCCAAAGTTAAAGGCAAAAATTAAGGATGCAAAGGATGGCTATTGGTATGGAACAAAATTTAAGGATGCTGCTGCAGTATTAGCTTATTACCTGGAAAATAAAACCAAGCTTACCTCCGAGACGCTGGATTGGGTAGATACCTGGAACGACAGCAGCTTGCCATACTGGTTTTTGGACAGGACATTCCTCAACATAGGAACCTTGGCAACCGCAAATACCATGCGTTTTGCTACAGGACGGTTCTGGGGCTGGGAAGGTATCGGAGCTTGTGCCGGAACTTGCACCCATGTTTGGCAATATGGCCAATCGATGGGTCGGATATTTCCTGAACTGGAGCGGAATCTCCGGGAAACAACAGATTTAGGTGTCGGTTTTAAACCCGATACCGGAGCAATCATCTTTCGGGCAGAATATGAATCCCGACCGGCAATCGACGGACAGGCAGGCGTTATTTTAAGGTTTTATAGGGATCATCAGATGAGTAAGGATGATGCTTTTTTAAAACGGAACTGGAGTAATCTGAAAAAGGCCATCCAATTTGTTTTGGATCAGGATAAAAATGGGGATGGGATGACCGACACGCCCATGGAAAATACATTGGATGCTGTATGGGAAGGAGAGATTGCCTGGATAGTAGGTTTATGTCTGGCAGCCGTACAGGCAGGAGCAAAAATGGCGGAAGAAGTTGCTGATGCTGAATTCCAAAAAATCTGTGAAAACTATGTCCTAAAAGGGGCCAAGCATATGGATGAAGAATTGTTCAATGGAGAATATTATATTCATAGACCTAACAAGGACTTTGGACGGAAGAAATTGGGATCTTATAATACCTGCCATATCGATCAGGTTTACGGACAGGCATGGACGCATCAATTGAACCTGCCCCGCATCAATGATAAAAAGAAAACCTTATCTGCCCTACAAGCTTTATGGAAATATAATTTTACCAATGATGTTGGTCCCTATATCAAAACGCATTTAAATGGAAGGCCCTACGCGTTGGCAGGAGATGGGGGAATGGTCATGAATACCAATCCTAAAAATGAGGATAAGCCATATGGCGAAAATGTGACCTGGCAACTTGGTTATTTCCATGAGTGCATGAGTGGCTTTGAACATCAAGTAGCCGCTCATATGATAGCCGAAGGAATGCTGGATGAAGGGTTGATCCTGACCAGAAAAATCCACGATCGATATCATGGTTCAAAGCGAAATCCTTTCAATGAAATCGAATGTAGTGACCATTATGCCCGCGCGATGGCGAGCTATGGCAGTTTCATCAATGCCTGCGGATTTACGTATCATGGCCCACAAAAAAGCATAGGATTTGATCCAAAAATAAACCCGGAAGAATTTAGGGCAGCATTTACTGCGGCAGAAGGTTGGGGAACCTTTTCCCAACGATTAAACCTGAAAGAGGGGCCAATGGCCGATATATTCATGCGTTATGGAACTTTAACCCTTAAAAGGTTGAGTTTGGGAGATGGCTTTGCATCCCATCAAAATAGATCCTTAACGGTCTCATTGAATGGACACCCATTGGAGACATCCAAAAAAGGGGGATCCGACAATAAGAAAACAATGGAGTTTGCCGAAGAAATAATCCTTAGAAAAGGAGATAGGCTGATCATTAGCTATTCCTGAAGGGAATAGCTATTTGTTCTTTTCTTTTTCCAATAAGTCCTGAAGTTCTTTTACTTTCTCCGGATATTTTTCTGCAAGGTTAACCCTTTCCCCTTGATCCTCAGCTAAATTATACAATTGGGGAACTTGCGAATTCCCTAATTCGGTATTCGTTTGTTTATTGATAGCCCGGCCATTATTAGGCACTATATATTTCCAATTATCCTTTACGATCGCCAATGATTGCGCATGCTGAACATAGATAGAACGGCCATTTTTATCCTTTCCCTGTAAAGTAGAAAAAAGCATCTCACTATCTTTTGCATCCTGTGGTTTGTCCTGACCCAACATTTCTGCAAACGAGGCAATCAGATCGATCTGACTGTACAAGGCGTCGGTTACATGGTTCTTTTTGATGCCTTTTCCCGCCACAATGAACGGAACTCGGGTTCCACCTTCAAAGTTGCTGTATTTTCCACCTCGGAAAGGACCGGCAGCTTCATGCCCATGACTCTTCTCTACAGACTCATCCTCATAACCATCGTCGATTACCGGGCCGTTGTCGCTAGAAAACACAATGATGGTATTATCCCTCAAGCCCAGCAGTTCCAATTGTTCCATGATCTGGCCAACTGTCCAATCCAATTGCAAAATGGCATCCCCACGGTATCCAAGTTCACTTTTTCCTTTAAAGAAGGTGGCTGGCATCCGGGGTACATGCGGTTCCGTAAGGGAAAAGAACAAGAAGAAAGGTTGTTGCTTATTCTTTTTGATGAAATCCTGTGCGACCTGGAGAAAGGTGGTCGAGACTTCTTCATCCACCCAACGGGCTTTGGTTCCGCCTTCCATAAAACCGATTCTTCCAATTCCGTTTACAATGGTGTTATTATGCCCATGATTGGGAGATGCCTTCATTTTTAACAACTCAGGATTTTCTTTACCAGTTGGTTCGTTTCCGATTTTTTCCTGGTAATTGACGCGGATGGGATCTTTAGGGTCCAATCCAACCACCCGATGGTTTTCCATGAATACGGTGGGTACTCGGTCAGCAGTTGCTGGGAAGATAAAGGAATAATCAAATCCGACCTCATTAGGTCCAGGTTTGATATCCTCATTCCAGTTCTTTTCCACTTGATTGCCTAAACCTAAATGCCATTTTCCTACCACCGCTGTTTGATATCCCGCTTGTTTAAAGACCTTGGGCAAACTTGCCTTGTCCGTAGGAACGATCAATTTGGCATCTCCTGGCAGAACGCCCGTACCTTTTTGGCGCCATGGATAATTACCAGTCATCAGGGCAAAACGTGATGGAGTACAGGTAGCTGAAGTACTGTGGGCATTAGTAAACCGTGTTCCGGATTTTGCCAAGGCATCCAAATGAGGTGTTTGAATTTTGCTGGCCCCATAGGCGCTCACATCCCCATAACCCAGATCATCCGCATAAATCAGGATGACATTGGGTTTTGCTTTATTCTTTTGCGCATAAACCGTATGGAAACAGATGATGGTTAAAACCATCATGGAAATCTTTGCAATAAATGAATTCATTTCTTTGGTAATAGGTTAGCTCTAAGATAGCATTAATTACCTTATTAAAGAAACAAGGTGCCTTTTGGGGCACCTTTATTTCAATTTATTGGCCTTTAAGTGTTGATAATACTAGTGTGATCAAGGCTATCATTTCCCATCGGCCTAAGGGTGTTAGATGTTCAATTTTTAGAATTCGTGATATTCATTGGCATCATTGTTTTTCCTCGTAGAAATGCCGAATATACTATAGATAGGACATACGCCTATTAGACTAGTCAGGATAAAAATCCCAGCAACAAGGAGTAATATGATAGCTAGAGTTCCTGAAATTATACCCAAATAATATAATACGGCAATAATGAATGCGATTGATATGCGGATGATTTTATCCGCGGTTCCCATGTTCTTTTTCATAGCATCGTTTGTTAGTGTGATAACACAAAAATGCAACTCAAAACATTTAAACTACGTGACATTTATCACAGAGCCTAAAAAAATTACAGGATTTCTATTTTATTTCTTGAAAGCTTGATTAAACCGCGTTGCTCAAATACCTTTAACAGCCTAGAGACCACTTCCCTTGAAGTAGATAATTCGATAGCGATATCTTGATGTGTTAATTTCAGGATGGTTGTTTGCATTATCTCTGCCTTGGATTTCAAATGTTCGAGCAGTCTTTCTTCGATCTTCTTGAAAGCCACATTGTCTAATGCATTGATGATTTCATCATAGCGTTGATCCATGGTTTTCAGGACAAACAGCCGCCAACTGGCATATTTTTCAAACCACTGCCTGGCTACCGATGATGGAACAGCAATTAATTCCACATCTTCTTCGACAATCGCCTTGATGTTGGATAATTTATCCATCAGCGAGGTGGATAGGGAAACCGCACAGGATTCGCCAGCTCGGATATAATAGATGAAAAGTTCATTGCCGTTCTCTGTCTGTCTGAGCACCTTGACCGTGCCTTGGATCAATAATGGGATGACCTTGATATATTTGTTGGGTTCAACGACTATTTTACCTGCTGGAACCTTTAAATGAACTCCCTTCTCCTCCAATTCTTCCCGAAGCCCAGCTTCCGTCAGAAAGTTGAATACGTCTGCAATCATGTTTTTTTGTATAGTGTGATCAATAAACCATGAAATTAATGTTTAAACACGGACAATCCTCAGAATTGAGCGATAATGCTTTAGAATGTAGCTGTATTGCTAAATATAACCATAATTATTCGTAGCTTTAGTTATGCCAATTATGAACAAATATATCTGGCGTTTTTTTAGGCCGATTTTTATATTCAACTTACTTGCATCTTTGTTTTATATCAAACTTGGTCCAGGCTTTTTTGTGGCGGCCTTTTCTTTGCTGACTTTTATACCGGTTTGTGCTTTTGTGCTCTTCTTTGATAAATCAGGAAACCTCGTCTATTATAACCTCGGTTACTCCAGAAGAAGATTACTTTTGCTATCCTTTCTCTGGAACTTTTTAACAGGCTTGCTCATTGCTTTAATCTTGTACTATGTCCGGAAATGAAAAAGAACTTCATGTAGATTCAGTGGAATTCAGTTATTCCAGCATGCGTACGCTGTTGACCGGTGGTTATCTAAGGTTGAAGGTAGGCGATATTATCGGATTGCTTGGCAGAAATGGAACAGGGAAATCAACCCTGATGAAAATTGTATTTGGTATTGTCCGCGCCCATTACGCCTATATACGAATCAATGGGAAGAAAGTGAATCGGGCTTTTGAAACGAAAGAGGTATGCTACCTGCCACAGGATAGCTTTCTGCCTACATCTTCCTTGGTGAAGCATATGATCGACTTTATGATAAGCGATGAAACTTTTCGAGAGGGATTATATGAGAACGAAGTGTTAAAACCTATCCTTAAAAATAAAATTGCCGAGATTTCGGGGGGCGAATTGAGGTATTTAGAAATCCTACTCTTACTACATCAACCGGCCACTTTTATTCTACTCGATGAGCCCTTTACAGGCCTTTCTCCTGTTCTGAAGGAAAAGATCCAAGAACACATCGTGGATTCCAGCCGTCGAAAAGGAATCCTGATCTCGGATCACGATTATATGAATGTGTTGGACATCAGCAATCAATTGATGTTGTTGGAAAATGGGGGATGCCGTAGGATCGAAAAGAAAGAGGATTTAGAGATGTTCTATGTGCCTGACGGAACATTTGACGGGAAATCTGAATAAAGCCTATGTAAAGGAGGCATATTTTCTATATTTGTTATAAAAAAAATTACATGTCTACTATATTAATCAAACATGCTTTGGTGGTAAATGAAGGGGAGCAACGCGCACTGGATATTTATATCAAAGATGGAAGGATTGCGAAAATCGGGAGTACCTTGGATCTGAAAGCAGATCAGGAAATCAATGCGGAAGGATTACATCTTTTTCCTGGGCTGATCGATGATCAGGTTCACTTTCGTGAACCGGGGCTGACCCATAAAGCCAATATCTACAGCGAAAGTAGGGCTGCGGTAGCCGGAGGGACCACTTCTTTTATGGAAATGCCCAATACGGTGCCTAATACTTTGACCCAGAAACTGCTCCAAGATAAATACGATATTGCCCAAGATAGCTCCTTAGCCAATTATTCCTTTTTCATGGGGGCTGCAAATGATAACCTGGAGGAGGTTTTAAAAACCAATCCGAGGGACGTTTGTGGTATCAAGATTTTTATGGGTTCATCGACCGGTAATATGTTGGTAGATAATGAAAGATCATTAGAAGCTATTTTTAGCCAGGCACCCACCTTGATCGCTACCCATTGTGAGGATGAAGCAACTATTCAAGCCAATCTGGCTGCCTATAAGGAAAAATATGGCGAGCAGGTAAGCATCGAAATGCATCCCTTGATCCGATCGGCGGAGGCTTGCTACTTATCTTCTTCCAAAGCGGTGGAACTTGCCAAAAAGAACAATACCAGATTACATATTCTGCATATTTCAACGGCCAGGGAAACAGCCTTGTTCCAAAATGATATTCCATTGGAACAGAAAAGGATTACGGCTGAAGCCTGTATCCATCATCTTTGGTTTTCGGATGAAGATTACAAGACCAAAGGGAATTACATCAAATGGAACCCAGCCGTAAAAACAGCCAACGATAGAGATGCTATCCTGAAAGCTGTTCTGGATGGCCATATTGATGTGATTGCAACCGACCATGCGCCACATACCATCGAAGAAAAGGAACAACCTTATCTTCAAGCACCATCTGGTGGACCTTTGGTGCAACATGCGCTACAGGCACTTTTGGACTTGGTAAAACAAGGAAAAATGACCTTGGAACAATTGGTTCAAAAGACTGCGCATAATACGGCTACGCTTTTTCAGATTGAACAACGCGGATTTATTCGGGAAGGCTATTGGGCGGATCTGGTATTGGTGGATCTGAACAAACCTTACACGGTAAATAAAAACAATATTTTATCGAAATGTGGCTGGTCACCTTTCGATAACCACACGTTCTCTTCTACCATCGAGCATACCCTGGTTTCAGGAAATCTAGCCTATACGGCAGGGAAGATTGTAGAAGTAGGTTCTGGACATCGCTTACTCTTTAATCGTTAATTATGGATAAACGTTCATTTATAAAAGCCATTGGACTTGGTTTGGCAAGTGTGCCATTTTTCGGGCATTCGGAAGCCATGGCCACAGCCGCACAATTGAAGAATTTATTAAAAGGAAAGGTGCTTAAAGCCGGTGATACCATTGGCCTGATAACTCCTGCCTCCGCATTGCCGGATGAAGAGTCCATTACCATCTGTAAGGATGTTATGGCTTATTTTGGTTTCAAGGTGAAGGAAGGAAAATATATCCGCGAACGTTATGGTAATCTGGCCGGAACAGATGCGCAGCGGTTGGAAGATTTGCATGCGATGTTTCGTGATAAAGAGGTAGCAGGTATTCTTTGTATCCGTGGAGGTGCTGGAGCATCCAGGCTGCTGCATAAGATCGATTACGATATGATTGCCAAAAACCCGAAGGCATTGATCGGTTATAGTGATATCACGGCCTTGATCATGGCTTTTCAAGCAAAAATTGGTTTGGTTACTTTCCATGGCCCGGTAGGAACCAGTACATGGAGTAATTATGTAGCTAAGGGCTTTACTGAACAGTTAATGGAAAACAAACTGGTAACCTATAGTAATCCGGATAAAAAAGGAGATAATGTGGTCCAGTATAAAGATAGGATTACAACCATTAATCCAGGTGTTGTAGAAGGGAAGTTCTTGGGCGGAAACCTCACCTTGATTTCGGGTCTTTGTGGTTCTCCTTATCTTCCGGATTTTAAGGATAGTATCCTTTTTTTGGAAGAGATCAACGAATCGCCAGAAAAAGTGGATAGGATGTTCTGCCAGTTGATGAATTCTGGGATATTATCCCAGATCAAGGGTTTTGTTTTTGGGAAATGTACCGACTGTAGCCCATCTGCTGGTTATGGATCGTTGAACCTAGATCAGATCTTACGGGACTATATCAAACCCTTGAACATTCCTTCCTATTCCGGAGCCGTGATTGGTCATGTTTCTGATCAGTTCTTATTGCCGGTAGGGGTGAAAGCAAGGATCGATGCCAGTAAAGGCACAATAGAGTTTCTTGAAAAAGCGTTAGTATAGTATGAAGTTATTTCTTGTTTCCATCGGTTTACTCGCTGCAACGACATGCGGCAATCCATTTTCTTCGAATTCCTCTTCAGGAAAGGGGCTTCAGGTCGACAGCAGTCAATGGAATGAGATGCATGCTAAATATAAGGAAAAAGCGCTTTTCCATCGACGTTTCAAACATCAGGATATTGATTCTTTGGTTAAAGTTCATCAAGAAAATTCACTGTTTGCAGTTTCTCAAATTGGAAAATCTGTGGAAGGAAGGGCGATTTATGAGCTAAGCTATGGTAAAGGCGATAAAAAGGTGATGCTTTGGTCACAAATGCATGGCGATGAGCCTACTGCTACGATGGCCTTGTTTGATATCTTTAATTTTCTTTCCGGAAAGAACGATGGTTTTGATTCCATCAGAAATATACTCCAATCCAATTTAGAGCTTCATTTTATTCCGATGCTCAATCCGGATGGAGCAGAACGTTTTATGCGTAGGAATGCGCAGAGCATAGACCTTAATCGGGATGCCCGAGCAGGTCAAACGGTAGAAGGAGCTTTATTAAAAGCGCGTGCCAAGGCGGTTAATCCGAGGTACGGTTTCAACCTTCATGATCAGAATATTTATTACAATGTGCCTGATACAAAGAATCCAGTGACCATTTCTTTATTGGCACCGGCATTTAATCAGGAAAGGGATATCAACGATATCCGAAAGGGAGCCATGCAGATCATTGTCGGGATGAATACCATTTTGCAACAGTACATTCCTGATGCGGTGGCGAAATACGATGATACCTATACACCACGTGGATTTGGGGATAATTTCCAATCTTGGGATGCCAGCACGGTATTGATCGAATCGGGTGGATTAAAAGGAGACCCGGAAAAACAACAGATCCGTAAATTGAATTTTATCATTATCCTGAACGCTCTATTGGAAATTGCCGAAGGTAGTTATGGCCAATATGATGCTAAAGGGTATGAGGATATTCCATTCAATGCCAGCCAGATGCACGATGTGATGATTCGTGGATTGGAATTTGGATCAGATTCTATTTCTTTGGTGAGCGATATTGCCATCCGTCGTGGTGAAACTACGG
This sequence comes from Sphingobacterium tenebrionis, assembly GCF_037126265.1. NCBI lineage: Bacteria > Pseudomonadati > Bacteroidota > Sphingobacteriia > Sphingobacteriales > Sphingobacteriaceae > Sphingobacterium > Sphingobacterium tenebrionis. The sequence goes on along the minus strand of NZ_JAYLLN010000012.1, from coordinate 55,297 downwards.
TTGGAAGAGATTATTTTATCCGAGGTAGGGTAGAGGATATCGGTGATCTTCCAGAGTCTTATGGATATGATGAAGTAGAGGCTAAAGGAATGAAATTGGTGGTTGGTAAATTAGCAGCAACACCGGTGGATTCCTTGAAGAACATCAGTAAAGAAATGGCTTACGATCTGTTGAAAAAGGGTTATATGGGAATTCAAGTTAAGGGACTGACACCTGCTCAAGTGGGAAGTCTGCATAATTTGCCTATACATATCTATAATAAACCTAATTTTGCGACAACAAGCTTTATTGATTTAGGGGGAACGGCCAATTTCTACATTGGTGATTCAGCTGGAAACCTTAAATATGCGATATTGAACGGCTATCTGATAGATTTATCAAAACCTTTGGCAGAATGGCCAGCATTAAAAAACAGAGTCCAATAGGACTCTGTTTTTTTTATCGTTATTGCTGATATAACTTTAGGAATTTCTGTAGTTTGGGAGCAATGACTACTTGACAGAATTGGTTTTGGGGATTCTGGTTAAAGTAATCATGGTGATAATCTTCGGCTTCCCAAAAGGTTACTGCTGGTTCTACTGCCGTTACGATCGGACTATCATAAACCTTAGCCTCTTCCAATGCTTGGATAAACGCTTCTGCTTCCTGCTTCTGTTTGTCGTCATGGTAGAAAACCACCGATCGATATTGGGTTCCCACATCAGCTCCTTGTCTGTTTAATGTAGTAGGATCGTGGGTTTTAAAGAAAACCTCCAATAGATCCTGAAAGGAAACCTGGCTTTCATCAAAATCGATCTGAATGACCTCTACATGCCCCGTAGCGCCTGAACATACCTGTTCGTAGGTTGGGTTCTCACGTTGTCCGCCCATATAACCTGGAAGGACTTCCTTTACACCTTTTGTATGTTGGAAGATGACCTCTGTACACCAGAAGCAACCTCCACCGAATGTTGCAATCATATCTTGTTGTTTGTTTATACAAATTTACGAAGAATTCTTTTTAGCTTTTCTTCGGATTGTAATGGTACTTTCCTTTTTCGATGAGGTCTTGTTTCTCATTATCGCATACGGCAAAGGTGAATCCATCCTGCAAAGCATAAGAACCGTATTCTCCGTTTTTATTTAAAGCAAGGAACCCAACTTGGATATCTTTGGCGATATCGGGTTTCTTTTTCACGATCCGCATCACGGCTTCTTTGCAGGCATCTTCGGGAGAATAGCCTTGACGCATCAATTCTACCACCAGAAAACTTCCCACTGTACGGATGACTTCCTCACCTACACCGGTTGAAGTTGCACCCCCGATTTCATTGTCTACATATAATCCTGCGCCAATGATGGGGCTGTCGCCAACTCTTCCATGCATTTTGAAGGCCATGCCGCTGGTGGTACAGGCGCCAGATAGATTCCCATTCGCATCTAAGGCCAACATACCGATGGTATCGTGGTTGTATTTATTTCCAGGAAGTTTTTCGGTCGCAAAAGCTTTGTTCTCAATATTCATTACCGGCTTATAGTTCTTTTCCTTCAGCCATTCTTTCCATGCCTTTTCAGAAGCTTCGGTCAATAAATTTTCTTCTTGGAATCCATTCTCCAAAGCAAACTGTTTTGCACCTTGGCCAACCAGCATCACATGTGGGGTTCTTTCCATCACCAAGCGGGCTACGGAAATAGGATGGGCAATATTTTCCAAAGCTGCCACAGAACCACAATTGCCTAGTTCATCCATGATGCAGGCATCCAAGGTTACATGGCCATCCCGATCTGGGAATCCGCCTTTACCTACGGTCTGATTTTCCAGGTCTGCTTCGGCTACTTTAACCCCTTGCTCCACGGCATCCAATGCACGACCATTATTTTCTAATACCTCCCAAGCTGCTTTATTGGCTGCAACGCCGAAATCCCACGTAGAAATAACAATTGGTTTTTTTCCTTGGCCTTTGGCTGCACTGCTATTATTGTCGCAAGAGATGGCGGTAGCTACTGCCGATAGGCTAGCTGCCCCGACAATACTTTGTTTGATAAATTTTCTTCGTGAATGCATAGTATTTGCAATATTAGTAATAGAATTGCATATTTACCTATTTAGGACTTATAAACAGTGAACATGAACTTTAAATTTACCGCATTATTTTGTTTTATTCTCGGAATAAATCAATTAGCCCATGCCCAGACAGATTCCACGCTGTATAAAAAAGTGGAGGGGCTGGTCTTGGAAGCTAAACAAAAATATGCGCCAGATAAACGTACTAAAATTGTTGCATTGGTACAAGCGGATGCAAAGAAGAATACCTATGTGATCGAATCTACTGAGAAGGAAGCAAATACCTTCCTACAGTCCAAGATTAAAGGTTTACCAGGTAAAATATCCATCAAATCCCTACCGGATACTTCTATTGGGGAGAACATCTATGGGGTGATCAACCTTTCTGTTGCCAATTTAAGGACCCAACCGGGCAATGCCTCTGAAATGGCAACCCAAGCATTGTTGGGTACCCAGGTAGATATTCTACAGAAGGACCGAGGGGAATTCCGTGTCAGAACTCCGGAAGGTTATATTTCCTACATTCCTGCTTCTTCCTTGGTGCCGATGAATGCCAAGGAAATTGCAGACTGGAAAAACAGTAAAAAAGTAATCTATACGCAGGAATTTGGAAAATCCTATTCGAAAGCTGATCCGGCGAGTATTCGCGTATCGGATTTAGTATATGGGGATATTCTTGCCCTAACAGCAGAATCTGGTGATTTTTATCAAGTAAGTTATCCCGATAAACGGATTGCTTTCATCCCTAAAGGTGAAGCCTTAAGTTTTGACCAATGGCTAGCCACCCGCCAATTGACTTCGGAGAATGTGCTGTCTAGTGCAAAGACCATGATGGGATTACCCTACCTATGGGGTGGAACTTCAGTAAAAGGGGTAGACTGTTCGGGTTTCACCAAAACAGCCTATTACATGAATGGTTATGTGATTCCGAGGGATGCTTCTCAACAAGTATTGGCTGGCGATAAAATTGATATATTGGATAAGGATGGGCATTTTGATGCGGAAAAGGCATTAAAGAACCTGAAACCTGCGGATCTATTGTTCTTTGCTTCTGGAAAAAACAGTAACCCGAATGCAAGGGTAACCCATGTGGCATTGTATATTGGTAATGGCGAATTTATTCATGCAGCTGGTACCGTGCGAATCAATTCCATGTTGAAGAACGCTAGCAACTATGATGATTTCCAGACCAGGACCGTTGTTGCAGCGCGCAGGTATATCGGGGCGGAGGATGCCCAAATCCAAAAAGTTCAGAACAACGCATATTATAAACCATAATAGAGATGGATCAACAAGAATGGGTAAGTAAAAAAATGGGGAAATTTACCCTGAGGTTCAAACCTTACACCCTAACTTTAAGACATGTTTTTACTGTTGCATCTTTCAGCCGTTCGACCACACCTGTGGTGTTGACGCAACTGGAGTATGAAGGGGTAGTAGGATATGGGGAAGCAAGTATGCCGCCATACCTCGGCGAATCGCAGGAAAGCGTGATGGCATTTTTAAATAAGATCGATCTTTCATCTTTCGATTCTCCTTTTCAAACAGAGGAAATCCTGCATGCCGTAGATGCCTTGGAGGCGAAAAACACAGCTGCAAAAGCGGCGCTGGATATCGCCTTGCATGATCTTTTAGGGAAATTGATGAACCAGCCTTTTTATAAGATCTGGGGTCTGAATCCGGAGCTGATCCCCGCAACTTCTTATACCATCGGTATCGACACGGAAAACATGATCAGAAAGAAAGTGCAGGAAGCGGAACAGTTCAAGATCCTAAAAGTGAAATTAGGATTGGATACCGATAAAATGATTATAGAAACCATTCGTTCCGTGACGGATGTGCCTTTATGTGCAGATGTGAATCAGGGATGGAAAAATAAGGAAGAAGCTTTGGAAATGGCCCATTGGTTAAAGGAACGCAATGTGGTTTTTCTGGAACAGCCGATGCCGAAGGAAATGATCGATGAGAATGCTTGGCTGACTGAGCATTCACCAATACCGACAATTGCCGATGAAGGCTGCCAACGCTTAGTGGATGTTCCAGGATTGCAAGGTGTCTATACAGGTATCAACATCAAATTGATGAAGTGTACCGGTATGCGAGAGGCCAAACAAATGGCCGAATTGGCCAGGGCATTAAACATGAAAGTGATGTTAGGCTGTATGACGGAGACTTCCTGTGCCATTTCTGCGGCCGCTCAATTAGCGCCTTTAGTGGATTGGGCGGATTTGGACGGAGCACTTTTGATTGATAATGACCTTTATGATGGCATGCGGGTGGAGAATGGGAAATGTATTTTACCGGATCGCCCCGGAATTGGTATAAAATTGAAATAATATTGCTATTAATTTCTTAGCAGAGCTATTAAAAAAACAATCAACCTAAAAAATTGATTGTTTTTTTATTTTATGGGCAATAAAATTGCAATTTTATGCAACATTATTTGGCTATTTTTCTTTTTTATTTCCCAAATACTAACAAATAATCAATCTAAATTGCATTTTTTTGCAAATTTCCTATCAGATTTGACATCATTCAGCTATCTTAGTTTTGTCTTAATAACCAATCAAGCTAAAGATGAAACTACCTTCAATTATTTCACTTGCGGTAGCATCCGTTTGCTCTATGCAAATGTTGGCCGCACAACAACAATCTATAGCTGGAAAGATTACAAATACGAAAGGAGAGCCCATAGTAGGAGCCTCGGTATTTATAAAAGGTACCCAGCAGGGTACTGCCAGCAATGAAAGCGGATTATTTTCGATCAATGCTCCTAATAGTGCTGTTCTTCGGATTACGGCGGTAGGATATGCACCCAAGGAAGTAGCCGTAAATGGCCGGACGAGCATTCAGGTGCAATTGGATCAGGAAGAGGGAGCGATCGATGAGGTCGTAGTAACCGCCCTAGGCATCCAAAGAAGCGAAAAATCGCTTGGATATTCGACCCAGAAGATCGATGGGGATGATTTGACCTTTACAAAAGAAACCAATGTCCTTGGATCCTTGGCAGGAAAAGTAGCTGGTGCGCAGGTTACCGGTTCTTCAGGAGCGAGTTTAGGTGGTACCCAAAAGATCAAGATCAGGGGTATCAACTCCGTAACTGGTGGTGGCCAACCTTTAATGGTAATTGATGGAACACCTATTTCCAATGCCAACTTCAGTAGCAGTACCGGTAATGGCGTAGATCTTGGAAACGTGGGACAGGATATCAATCCGGAGGATATTGAATCCATCAACGTGCTGAAAGGCCCTACGGCTTCTGCCTTGTACGGTTTGAGAGGACAATACGGGGTTATCATGATCACCACTAAAAAGGGTAAAAAGGGTCCGAAATCCATATCTGTCGATGTCAACTCCGCTACATCTTTTGAACAGGTCGGAAATTTTATGCCACTGCAGAATATTTATGGGGTGGGTAATAACCAGACCTTCCTGAAATTGGCCTCCGGCGAATTGTATGTGAACGGAAATGATGAATCTTGGGGTCCAAAGATGGATGGTACGCCTGTAAGGATGTATTATAGTTTCTATAAACAGGATGAAGATTATGGAAAAGCAACCCCTTTTTCTCCACAACCAAATAATATCGAGGATTTCTTTCAGACAGGAATGAATACCAATAATGGTATTACGATCGCTGGAGGAGCGGAGAATTCCGCGGTTCGTTTCTCGTACAACAATACCTACATCAAAGGAACTTACCCGAATACCTGGTTGAAGCGTAATAACTTTGCATTGAACGGTTCCTTGGACCTAACCGATAACCTGACGGCTTCTGCGAACATCAATTATGCAAATAACAATGGTCAACGTCCGGTAATGGGGTACCAAGGTTCTTTTACGGGTGCAACGCAATGGTTCCAGCGTAATATCGATATCAATAGATTGAGGAACTATCGCTATGCCGATGGTACGATCATGAACTGGAACGTGAATCCGAATACCACGCAGGAATTGATGATCAATAATACACCATCGGATTGGAACAACCCTTTCTTTGATGCTTACGAAAACCTGAACAATGATAACCGTGATCGCGTTTTTGGTGATGCGGGATTAACCTATAAGGTATTGCCGGAATTGAAACTATCGGCTTTCGTGCGCAAGGATTTATTTACCCAAAACACCAGTCGTAAACTATCGATCGGTGGACGTTCTGAATCTGGAGCAGGATCTTTCTTATCCAATACAGGATATTCGGTAGGGAAGTTCCAAAATGATGAAACGAACTACGAGTTCTTGGCAACCTACGATAAGGTTTGGGACGATTTTTCACTGAATGCCAATATGGGTGGTAATATCTATCAAAGGAATTATGATTACCTAACCCAAAAAACACAGGGTGGATTGAGTTCTCCAGCCTTCTTTAATATCGAAGGTTCGATTGATAGACCATTGAATGAATCTTATAAATTGAAAAAACAGATACGTTCTTTCTATACCATGGCTTCTATTGGTTATAAGGATACTTATTTCTTGGATGCCTCTATCCGTCGGGATATTTCATCGACCTTACCTAAAGACAATAATTCCTATTGGTACCCTTCGGTATCTGGTGCCTTTGTGTTCAGTAACCTGATCGGACCTTCTGCTTTGAGTTTTGGTAAGTTGAGAGCTTCTTATGCGGTGGCAGGTGCGGATGTGGATCCATTCGATATCTTGACCAATTATAATATCGGAAGTGTGTATGCGACTTCGAATTCTACCATCAATACACTTTCTATTCCTGATATTTTGAACAATCCTAATCTGAAGCCTTCTTTCGCGCATTCTTATGAAATTGGTGCCGATTTGAAGTTCTTCCAGGACCGCTTGGGATTGGATGTGACTTATTACCAACAACGTAATAAGGATCAGGTGATCAGTCTTTCCACTTCTTCAGGAACTGGTTTCTCTCGTGCAACAGTTAATGCCGGAGATATCGAAAATAACGGTATTGAGGTGTCGATTAATGCAACGCCAGTTCAAACGGAGAATTTCACTTGGACAACCACCTTGAACGGTGCAAAAAACAATAGTAAAATCCATGAGCTGATCCCTGGAATTGATTCCTACGAGTTGGGTTCCAATACCTATTCCAGCCAAACGGTGTATTTGTATGCCAATAAAGGTATGGCATTCGGATCCTTGGTAGGACCGGGCTATAAAACGGATGAAGCAACCGGAAAAATTCTATTAGACAATAGCAATATGCCTATTCAGCAGATGAACAAGGACTTCGGATCCGTTCTGCCTGATTTTACAGGAGGATTCATCAATTCCTTCCGGTATAAGAATGTGGACCTTAATGCCATGATCGATTTCCAAGCAGGAGGTCAATTCTTCAGCTGGTCGAAAATGTTGGCCGTTAAGTCTGGTCAGGCGGAGGAAACTGCAGCGATGAACAGCAATGGCAAGAATGTTCGTGATCCATTGGCAGATGGTGGAGGTTATGAAATAAATGGTATTTCAGAAGCTACTGGTCAAGAAGTGAATGCATTTGTAGATGCAAGAACTTATTTTAGAAACAACATCGGTACCCGTATCTACGAAGAATGGTTGTACGATGCTTCGTACATCAAACTGAGAGAGGTAAGTTTAGGCTATACCTTTAACCAGAATCAATTAGGAAGCTCTCCATTCAAATCTATCCGAGTAGCCGTTATTGCTAGGAATCCTTGGATGATTTGGCAAAAAGCTCCGAAAGGGCTTGATCCTTCAGAATTATCGGCTGGAAGTGCTTCAATCAGCTGGATCGAAAAGGGAGAATTGCAGACCGTTCGTTCCTATGGATTTAATTTAAGTGTTAAATTTTAACCATTAACATCATGAAAAAGCATTTATTAAAATATATATTATTTGCCCTTACGCCTATTGCGGTTGCTTCCTGTACTAATTTCGATGATTCGTACTATGAAAATCCCAATAAGCCCAGTAAGGCCTCAGGAACGCAATTGATTGCGAATGCACAGTTTTTCCTGCCAAATTTAAGTTCTAGTGCGTATGGTGTGCATTATCCGCAATACCTGAGTTTAACAACCTATACGGATAATACCCGTTTTATTGCGCAGAATTTTGATTTTGAGACCTGGTATGTGGGTCCGTTGATGAACTTGGAGGATGTGCTGAGCAAGCAGGATGCATTGGATGCTAATGAAGGGCCGGTTGCCAATCAGGTGGCCGTAGCCAAGATCTTAAAAGCATTCTTTATGTGGAATGTGACGGATAGATGGGGGGATGTGCCGTATACGGAAGCTTTCCAGGGAACTGCTCTTCCAAATCCTAAATACGATAAGCAAGAGGATATCTATAAAGCTTTATTTACTTTATTGGATGAAGCGAATGCCGCTATTGTATTGACTAACGGAACGATCAAGAACGATATTATTTATAAGGGGGATATGTCCAAATGGAAGAAGTTGGGGAATTCCATCCATATGTTGATGGCCTTACGCTTATCCAAAGTGAATCCTACCTTAGGGAAGGCGGAGTTTGAAAAGGCCATGCAGGCTGGGGATATGACCGCAAATGCGGATAATTTATCCTATCCTCATTTGGCGCAGGCTGCCCATCAGAATTTCTGGTACAATTCCTTTACGGTGTTGAAAAGAAACTGGTATGCTTTGTCGGAGGCTTTGGTAAACCTGATGTTGCCACAGGAGGATCCTCGATTGGCGGTTTATGGGGATAAGAATGCAGCAGGTGGATACGCTGGACTGGCATTTGGAAAAGCAGTTCCGAATCCTGACGTGGATATCCCTAAGGTGTCTTTGTTGGGTGCTGGAATCAGAAATCAAGACTCTCCTGTGCCATTGGTAACTTATGCACAATTGCAGTTCGCAAAAGCGGAAGCCGCGAAGTTGGGATGGATAGCTGGTGGAGATGCGCAGGCGAAAACGTATTATGAAACGGGGATAAAAGAATCGATCAAGCAATGGACCGGTTCAGATGCTTCAGCAGCTGGATATTTGGCAAAACCGGCGATAGTATATTCTCCAGCGAAAGCGTTGGAGCAGATTGCTACGCAACGGTATATTCATGTGTTTCCGTATGGGTATGAAGGTTGGGCAGAATGGAGAAGGACAGGTTATCCTGTGCTGACCCTGGCTTCGGAGATTAATGGTGGTAAGATGCCTAGGAGAGATGGTTATCCGCTAAGTGAGGCCGCAAATAATAAAGCGAATTATGAAGCTGCGGTTTCTGCGCTTCCATATGGTGGTGAGGATAATTTGAATAGTAGGGTGTGGTGGGATAAACCATAGGTTTTCCCGTCATTGCGAGGAGGTACGACGAAGCAATCTTTGAACTTTGTCATCCTGAGCAGCGTCGAAGGATCTGTACGGTTAGATACGAACAGATGCTTCGACTACGCTCAGCATGACATGCGGGAAGATTGCTTCGTTCCTCGCAATGACGTGATTTCCTCGCAATGACGTGATTCCTCACGATGAGGTGTTACCTCGCAATAATATTTTAGTCTTTATCAGTACCTCCGAAAAGGCCTAATTGACCGTTATCATCAATCTGAATATCATCTGGATTGGTAATTTCAAATGAAATCTCATCTGCTTTCGGAACAACCTCTTCATTCTTCTCAACATCCAGTTTTTTCTGAACGTCTTCCTTCTTCTCAACATCCAACTCTTTTTGAACGGCATCTTTCTTCTGAACGTCCTCTTCTTTCTTAACAACCTCTACATTGCCCATCTTTGGATTTTCCGGTTGAGAATCTACTTCTTCCATTCCTCCGCTAGCACCTTCCAAACCAGCACCATTACCCTCCAAACTACCACCAACTTCCATTACCTCTGCCAAATCCTTCTCCTCCGTCAACAACTTGATTTTTTTCACGGTATGGAAAGATAACCTATTCCCTTGGGCCTTCATACCCTTCACATCCACGATTTCTGTTAAATCCTGATCCAAATTCTCTTCCGTCTGCGATTTCCCTTTTAACAAATCAAGATGAACAACAGGTTGATCATTATTGGTCAACAAGATCAATTTGCTATCCTCGCCAATAAATTTCACACGCTTTCCAACCGGATTATCATCAAAATTAAACCTCTTCACAAAATAAGTACCCTTACTATCCTGATGGATCGCTGTATAAACCTGCTCCGGAATAAATTTTTCCAAACGGATCATCTTCTCATCAAAATGGTTATTCAGATCAAAGGTGCTCAGTTCATAAGAACCATCGCCCAAAGCCATTAATATCTTATCATCACCATCAAATTCACCCAAGAACTTCCCACGATCATCAGCATTCAAACGCTTCAATATATCATCATACCAGATCTTCCTGCCCGCAAGAGTGGATATCCCCGCACTTTTGAAAATGATTTTCTTAACCGGATACTTACTCACGATATTTCCTTGAGAACCCCGGCCTTTAATGGCCACTTCTGCAAAATCCATATCAAAATTCAGTTTCCGAAGCTTCGTATGCGGCTTCAACTGCACATTGACAATCTCTGCCTCACCATTCGAATTCGCAGTAAAATACAATATTTTGGTACCCTTGCTTCCTTTCCCGATATCATAATCCTTATCACGCGTAACTCCGGTTACCGCAAAACGTTTAATATAACTCGTTCCAGTCGCTCCATCCTTATAAATCGCATTGTAAATCGTCCGCTCATCACCTTTCTTGAATACCGCCACATGGATGATATCCTTGCCCACAAACACCTTATCCTGAATTTTTACAATGGAATATTTACCATCCGCACGGAACACAATGATATCATCGATATCCGAGCAATCGCCCACCAGTTCATCCTTACGCATGTTGGTCCCGATGAATCCCTCTTCACGATTGACATATAATTTTGCATTGGCAAGGGCAACCTGCGTCGCCTCCACCTTGTCAAATACGCGAAGCTCTGTTTTTCGTTCGCGGCCTTTACTGTACTTTCCGCGCAGGTATTCGAACCATTTGATGGTGAATTCCGTCAGGTTCCGAAGGTTCTTCTTCACCTCCTTGATTTCATCCTCCAAGGCCTTCATCAACTCATCCGCCTTTTTCACATCAAATCGCGTGATGCTACTCATCGGTTTATCGATCAAGCGTTTGTAATCCTCCGGAAGGATAGGGCGGTAGAACTGCTCGAAGAAAGGTTCAAACAAGCGGTTCAATACCTCAACAACCGTTTCAAAATCTCCAGAATTTTCATAGTCAGGATGTTTGTACATCCCTTCTTGGATAAAGATCTTCAAAAGATTACTGAAGAAGATCTTCTCCATCAATTCATTCAAGCGGATCTCCAACTCCTGTTTCAAGAGACTTTTGGTCTGTTTCGTATTCTCGATCAGAATATCATTCACACTCATGAAATGAGGTTTGTTATTCTTGATCACACAGGTATTTGGCGAAATGGATGTTTCGCAACCTGTAAAAGCATATAAGGCATCGATCGTTACATCAGGGGAGATCCCAGGTGCCAAATGCACCAAAATCTCCACGAATTCTGCTGTATTATCCTCGATTTTCTTGATTTTTATTTTACCCTTTTCATTGGCAGTAACGATACTATCTATCAAGCTGCCTGTGGTAGTGCCAAAGGGGATTTCCGTGATCGCCAAGGTCTTTTTATCGCGTTCCTCGATCTTCGCTCGAACGCGTATTTTTCCACCACGCTGCCCTTCGTTATAACCCGTAACATCGGCCATACCGCCGGTCGGGAAATCGGGATAGATGCTTGGTCTTTCCCCTTGAAGAACCTGGATGGATCCATCGATCAGCTCGATGAAATTATGGGGCATGATCTTGGTCGCCAAACCTACAGCAATACCTTCCGCACCTTGTGTCAACAACAAAGGGAATTTTACCGGCAGGGTGATCGGTTCTTTCTTCCGACCATCATAACTCAACTGCCACTCGGTGGTATCCGGATTGAAGACCACTTCAAGCGCAAATTTCGACAAACGACCTTCGATATAACGTGCCGCAGCGGCAGAGTCGCCTGTGATCGGATCTCCCCAGTTTCCCTGGCAATCGATCAACAGGTTCTTTTGTCCCAATTGGACCATCGCATCCCCAATAGAGGCATCTCCATGCGGGTGGAACTGCATGGTATTTCCGATGACATTGGCTGCTTTGTTGTATCTTCCATCATCCATCTCTTTCAACGAGTGCAGGATGCGTCGCTGAACCGGTTTGAAACCATCGTTGATATGTGGAACAGCACGGTCTAGAATAACGTAGGATGCATAATCTAGAAACCAGTTCTCATACAGTCCCGAAAGGGGAATCGTATTGCTTTGTTGGTCTTGTGATGGGCTTTGTTCGTTGTTTTCGTCGATGTTGTTAATTTCGTCGCTCATTTACTGTTTGTAAGTTTTTCGGGTTTGGCAGATTCGAATACTGCAAACCTTGTAAAAATACAAAATTCATTTTATTTTTAGGTTTATATCCGCATACCTCATCACGCATTATGAAGAATTTTCTGTTAAGTGTTTTATTCAGTTGTTTATTGTTAGTTGCCCAGGCCCAACAGGCTGCCTACCAGTTGAAAGAAAATATTTCTTATGCTGGAAAAGGGGCCGATGCCTATAGCCAAGAGCGCTGTGTATTAGATCTTTATTTCCCTACGGGCAAAAAAGATTTTGTGACCGTTTTATGGTTTCATGGCGGTGGACTAACCGGTGGAAATAAGGAAATCCCGGCCTTTCTAAAAGACAAGGGAATTGCCGTCATCGGAGTCGGTTATCGCCTTTCGCCAAAGGCTAAGGTCGAAGAGGTCATACAAGATGCTGCCAAAGCCGTACAATGGGCCTATCAACACCTGGAAACTTATGGGGGCAATAAAAACAAACTGGTACTTTCCGGTCATTCTGCCGGGGGATACCTTAACCTGATGTTGGCCTTAAATCCGAGGTACCTGAAAGAAGTTGCTGTTCCTGAACAGGCGATTCTGGGCGTCGTACCTTTCAGCCCGCAATGTATTACCCATTTTACTGCACGAGCGGAGCAGAAAGTCGATATCAACCAGCCGGTGATTGATGCGTTGGCACCTTTATTCTGGGTACGGAAGGAAGCTTCCCCGATCACCTTGATCACGGGCGACCGCGAACTCGAGATGGTGGGCCGTTACGAAGAGAATGCCTACCTCGCTCGGATGTTGAAAATTGTCGGCCACCAACAAGTAAAACTGATCGAACTTGATGGCTATGACCATAATATGGTTTATCCGGGTTTGCCTCTTTTGTGGAAAGAGATCCAAAACTGGTCAAAATAGGAATACTTTATCCCGATAAAATTTCTAAAAGCGCTATTGTTTGCTAATATTTTTAGTATTTTTGAAATACTATTTTAATATTTAGCTATGGAACTGTTTGATAGTAAGCGTTTTGTTGCGCATTTGGATTTGGATACCTTTTTTGTAAGTGTAGAAAGGCTCAAGAACAGTCAGTTCATTGGCAAGCCTTTGATTGTGGGGGGTATGAGTGATCGTGCGGTGGTATCTGCCTGTAGTTATGAAACCCGAAAATTTGGTGTACACAGTGCCATGCCGATGAAATTGGCTTTGCGATTATGCCCGCATGCGATCGTGGTGCGTGGTGATATTGACAGTTACAGTTATTATTCCCGGGTGGTGACGGATGTGGTCCGGGAGACCGTTCCGGTGATGGAAAAGGCGAGCGTGGATGAGTTCTATGTGGACCTGACGGGTGTGGATCGATTTTTTGGATGCAGCCAATTCATGAGCGAGCTGAAGGATAAGATCCGGAAGGAGAGTGGCTTGCCGATCAGCTATGCCCTGGCATCGAACAAACTGGTGAGCAAAGTGGCTACGGATGATGCAAAACCCGATGGGAAAAAAGAGATCCTCCATGGTCTGGAAAAGGATTACCTAGCCCCGTTGAAGATCGAGCGGATGCCGGGTATAGGACAGAAAACAGGGACCTTACTGCAACAGATGGGCGTGCGGACCATTAAGATATTGAGCGAGATCCCCCTGCCGATGATGCAGAATCTCCTGGGGAAGAACGGCATCGACCTTTCCCGAAAGGCCAATGGCATCGATCCATCACCCATTATTCCCTATTCGGAACAGAAGAGCATGGGAACGGAAGAAACCTTCCATCAGGATACCATCGATATGAACTTCCTGAACGCTGAATTGATCCGGATGACGGAGAAACTGACTTTTCAGCTCCGAAAACAAGAACGGCTCACCGGCTGTGTGACGGTAAAGCTGCGTTATGCCAATTTCGATACGGTAAGCAAGCAAATGGTTATTTCCTATACGGCTTCTGATGCGGTATTGCTCAAGAAAGTGAAGGAACTCTTCGGTAAGTTGTTTGACCGGCGGATGCTGGTACGCCTGATCGGGGTCCGCTTCAGCCATCTGGTGCAGGGTTCCCAACAGATCAACCTGTTTGAAGATACCGAAGAGGCCGTTCGTTTATACCAAGCCATGGACGCTATGCGCGCGCGATTTGGGGATGAAGCAATCAAAAGGGCTATTTCTGCACCTCCAAAACCGGCTCAGAAACGAGACGCCTTTCGAGCATAAGCTCCACATATTTCCTGCACATCTTATCCCATCCATAATGGTTCCTGGAATATTCCTGATAGCGCAGGGCAGCCATCCGAAAATGCTCCTCGTTGAAAAAAAGCTCCTGTAATTGTGCCGCCCAGGCCTTTGCATCGTTGGATGGCAGAAGAATCCCGTTTTTATTTTGTTTGATGGCGTCGGTGATCCCGTCGATCTCCGAGGCGATCACCAAGGTTCCGGCCAGGGAAGCCTCTAAACAGACCAATCCGAAACCTTCCATATCCCCATCTACCCGGATGTTGGGCATGAGAAATGCAGAAGCATTGGCCAATAAAAGCTTCAGGTCGGAAAAGGGCACTTTTCCAAAATGTATCACCCGATCTTTGATCTCCTTTTTTTTCAGGAGTCTGCGGATGGCTGCTTGATCGCTGGGATAGCCCAGAAAAAGAAAAAGTAGCGACCTGAACTTCTTGGGCAAAGCATACAACAAACGTTCGGTAAGCCCCGTTTTTTTCTGAAAAGGACCGACCATAAAGAGCTTAACATCCGCGGGAAGCTGCGGAACCACCTCTTCCAATAGCCAGGAGAAACCCTTGCGTTGCACGGGTCTGCCCAAGGTAATGAGGTACTTCTGTCCGGGAGCAATTTGGGGAAAACGACGCTGGAGATCCGATCTTTCCAGGTTTCCGCGATCCATCCCTTCCGTATCCACCCCATTGGGGATAACATAGACTTTTTCACGAGGAATACCTCTACGGATAGCCGCATCGGCTGTTGCCTGGCTCACCGTGATGATCTTATCATAATGGGCGGCCAATTTAGGGATGATCCTTTTCTGAAAGAATGCCCAAGGGAATACAATATCCAATCCATGCAGGGTAACCATTTTCCGAAGATGGCCATAACCTTTATGCGATAGGGCGAAGGAGGCAATCAACCCATCATTGAAATGGATCACCTGGATCTGGGGATGGGCTTTCAACAGGGTCAGTATCCGATGGTTGAGCAGGAAAAAGAAGGTCAAAAGGCTTTCCTTATTCTTTCGGAATACCAGTTTATGAATTTTGGCATACCGGGCAGAACCTTGGATCAGTTCGTAGGACTGCTTTTCCATGCCTCCGGTTGCTGGAGGATATTTATGGCTAACAAATAGTATTTCAGGAAGTGGCTGTTGCGACATGATTGATTTCTTTTTTAATGAAAAGGTAAAGGATAAAACCGATGAGGATCCAGCTGAGCTGTCTTGCCCTACGCAGGATGGATACCGTGATCCAAACGGATGCGCCGGTAATACCAATGGCGGCCAGCATCAGTTTATTCCCCAGTTCTTCTACCCCTAACTGCCCAGGAACAAAAGCGCCCAAGCTTTTGAATACAATGACGCTCATGTCCAGCAATAAACCATGCATGGGCAGCACATCGAATCCAAGAAAAAGGAGGATGAAATAGAATTCCAAGCTGCCTACGATCCAGTGGAGCGTAGCTAAGGCATAGGAAAACCAGAAAGTACGGGTGTTTTCCTGATAAAAAGTGCGAATATCGATTAAGAGTTTCAGGATGTTATGGTATATTTTTTCCAGGAAATTCTGGGGCTTTTTTGGCGAGGAAGTATTCTTACCGCTTTTCGATAACCAGATGAACAAACCTATTTTGGCAACAAGCAGCACAACAACGATCAGGTAAAACACCCAACCGAAACGTTGTATGGCCTGCATACCGGCCGGATTGCTGATCAACCAGACACAGGCGCCTAAAAAAAGTAATATTTGGGATAATACGGCCGTCACCCGGGAGCTGGCTACCGAATTGATGGCCACCGATTTGGAGATACCATAAGGTTTCAACAATTCGGCCTTCAGCATATCACCACCAATAATGCTGGTGGGATTATAAAGTCCAACCGTTTCCCCGACCTGCCGCAAGGAGAACAACCGAAATACCGAGATCTTCGATCTTTCCTTCCCCAAACAAACATGCCAGGACCAGGTACCGATCAGGTAGGCCAAATAGGTTATCCCCAGCAGGTACAGAAAACGGAATCCAATGCCGCGAAGTTCTTTCCAGACCGACTGGAAATCCGTGTTCCAAAGGAAAATTCCGATGAATACGACAATACTGATCACCAATAATTGCTTGACCCGCTTTTTAGTTATTTTAATCGACCTGCCCATTGACTGCTATTCCAAAGATCCAATGCCCAATTATTGTCCGGCCAAGGCAAAAGCCCGTTGCGGTTCACGCGCCAGTTCCTGTACATCATCAAAATAGGTATCGGTCAATTTTGCCCAATCCAGTTGTTTGATGTACTGCAGTCCGGCATGGCGTAAATCTTCCTTGAGCTTCTCATTCTGAAGGATCTTATGAAGGAAAAAAAGATATTCTTTCGGGTTGTTCGGCGAGCATTTATAGCCTGTTTGGCCATGTTCCACCAAACTGGCACTGCCACCCGCATTCGCAATGACACTCGGTAAACCCGATGCCATCGCCTCGATCACCACGTTTCCGTAGGTTTCCGAAAGGGAAGTGAACACGAAGGCATCCGCCGAAGCGTATAGCCTGGAAAGCTCCAGATGATTCAATTTTCCCAAGAAGACCGCCTTGGGCATCAATTGCATGGCCTCCTCCTTGGCGGTTCCATCCCCCGCAATGATCAGGTTGTAAGGCATGCCTTCCTGTTCCAATTGCTGATAGATACCGATCAGGGTCTGTATATTCTTCTCCCAGACCAGTCGGCTCGCAAACAGGATATTGGGCTTGTCGTTTTTGCTGATCGCTCGGATGTAGGCCTCACAACGTTTGTTCGGGTTGAACAGCTTCACATCGATCCCACGTTGCCATAGGGTCAATCGTTCGCCCTGTATCCCGATCTCCTCCAACTCTCGGATAATGCTATGCGCCGGAACATACACCTTTTCGCAGTTGTTGTAAAAACTGCGCATCCGCCTGCGGATCCAGTTTTCCACCGGTCGGATCAAGCTGCTGAAGTTGCGGAAATAATAGGCGATATAGGAAATGAAATGCGTATGGTAGATACTGATGACCGGAATGCCCTTTCTCTTAGCGTATCCCAACGCATAGAAACCCAATAACGATGGCGTGGCGATGTGGATGACATCCGGTTGGAAGGCATCCAAGGTTTCCTCCAAACGCCATTTGGCCAATTGCGGCACCGCAAAGGAATAATCATCGTTCATGGGGATCCGAAAGGTAGGAACCTGGTAGCTTTGACCGCCTTCAATCTCACTCGGCCCACGGCCATATACAAATAAATAGGAAAAGGAATTCGGGTCTATCCGATTGATAATCTGATACATTGTTCTGGATGCCCCGTCAAAATCCTCGAACAGGATCTCCGAAAAAAATGCAACTTTCTTCATGTAGAAATAAAATTGTCTGTATTAATAAAAATACTGCCGGAGTTTATAGTTAATGATAACTGATTATTAATTAATTATGAACAATAAGGCTTATAATTCCCGATTTTAATATGGAGTAAATAGTTTGAAAACAAACATTTAATAATCTCTAAAAACTGGGGTTATATTGCTGAATTAGTTTTGTTTCAGATCAAGGAATTTGCCGCTATGCTCATTCAGCTTACCTATCCTAAAAGACGAAAATCAAAACATCTCGGTTTGATCAGTCTTCTTTCTCTACTGCTTATCACAGGTTTTCAATTAAGTTTCAAACGAGGAAATACAGCCAAGGAGGTGTCCAAGACCGTTTTTCCAGTGATGGGAGAGGCCAGCTCGGGCGAGCTTTCGTTGTTGACCTATAATGTGGCGGGATTGCCGCAGATCATTTCCAGTGCGGAAACGGACCGTGCAGTCAGCATCCAAGAGATCGGTCGGCAGATGAATAAATTCGATCTGGTGAATGCCCAAGAAGATTTCAATTATAATCGACAGCTCTATGCGAAGAACACGCATCCCTACCGTACGGAAAACATGGGTGGGGTTCCTTTCGGAGATGGCTTGAGTACGCTGTCCAAGTATCCTATCTTGAAGACCGAACGCATTGCCTGGGAGGATTGCAGTGGTTCGGATTGCTTAACCCCAAAGGGCTTCAGCTATCATCGGGTACAATTGGCCAAAGAAGTGTTTATTGATGTCTATAACGTCCATGCTACGGCGCAGGATAACCCTTCGGCAGTCCTGGCAAGAAGAAAGAACCTCCTGCAATTGGCGGAATACATCAAGGAGAAATCTGCTGGAGAAGCGATCCTGATCATGGGGGATTTCAATGCGCATTACGCCTTTTCAGAAGATAATTTACACGATTTCCAGAAAGAAACTGCGGTTCAGGACAGTTGGGTTATGGTTCAGAACAAAGGAATACACCCGGCCTTGCTACCTGATTTTAAGGCGATCCATGCACTTCAGGTTACCGAAGAATGTGAAAGTATTGATAAGATCTATTTTAGGGATAGTGAGAAGTTGCGCTTTAGCCCGAGTTCCTACAAGATCGAACATGAGTTGTTCAGCAATGAGGAAGGAAAACCGCTTTCCGATCATTGTGCCATATCCTTGAAAATGGCCTGGGTCCTAAATGAACAATAGCCCAATTCTACTTTATTATAAGATTAACCCAGTTTATAGCCTAATTTCCGCATACCCAGGATTTCCAGGCTATACACTTCGAATTCTTCCATCACGCGGCCGTGCAATTCATAGAATCCACCTCCCAGAAAAGGGTATTGCTTGAGCACGGGCGGGAAGTGAACCGTATCCAACCAATTCCCATCCACATCCAGGAAAGTGCCGAAGCACATCCTTTCCCCTTTGATGGTCCGGGTTTCTTTGATGGTCACTAACCTGCCGATCACCTTGATCTGTTGGCCCAGGTAATCCTGCAGCCGTTCCGCACATACCGTTCCTTGTAGATGCATCGGGTCAAGAAGTTCGAAGAAATCCCCCACTACAAAACCCAAGAGATCCAGTTCGTCCTTGAGGTCTTCCATGCGGTCTTCATCAAATTTGGGCAGGGTAAATTGCAATTCCTCGCTTTCGAAGAGGTTGACCAGCACTTCCTTTTCCACCCTTTTGCTCCGAAAATTGGCCTCCCAGAGCAAGGTCTTCTTGTCCAGACCGGTAAACCGTAGTGCGCCGATCCGGATCAGGATGTTCAATTGCTCCGGAGCAGGTTGTAGGCGCTGTAGGATATCATGCAGGTCTAGGTAGGGGCCATTGGCGATCCTTTCTTCGACGATGCGATGACCCAGCTCCTGTTCCAGCCCCTGTAGGTGGATGAAACCCACATACACCTGCTGTCCACGGATATTGGTGAGGTAATCACTTTGGTTCAGGCAGGGGAGTTCGATGATCCCGCCATTTCTTCGGAGTTCATGGAAATAGAATTCGGTACGGTAGAACCCTCCAAAGTTATTGATCACCGCCACATAGAATTCGCAGGGATAATACGTCTTGAGGAAAAGACTCTGATAGCTTTCCACGGCAAAGGATGCCGAGTGGCCTTTGGCAAAGGAGTAGCCACCAAAACTTTCCATCTGTCGCCATATTTCCGCACTGACGGCCTCATCGTGCCCCTGCGCTTTACAGTTCACAAAGAACTTCTCGCGCATCAGCTCAAACTTGTTCTCCGAGCGATATTTTCCGCTCATCGCGCGACGAAGGATATCCGCTTCTTCCAGGGAAATCCCTCCAAAATGATGGGCCACCTTGATCACATCCTCTTGGTACACCATCACACCGAAAGTTTCCTCCAACAGTTCCTTCATTTTAGGATGGAGATACTCCACCTTGTCGCGATCGTGGTATCGTTCAATATACTGCTTCATCATCCCCGATTGGGCAACCCCCGGGCGGATGATGGAGCTTGCCGCCACCAAGGTGATGTAATCGGAACATTTTAGCTTGCCCAACAATTGGCGCATCGCCGGACTCTCGATATAGAAACAACCAATGGTATCCGCGTTCCGGATCATGTGGGCCAATTTAGGATCCTTAAAAAAACGGTCTACATCATGGATGTCGATATGCTTGCCTCTGTTCTGCTGCACCAGTTCCAGGGCATCCTTGATATGCCCCAGGCCACGTTGGCTCAAGATATCAAACTTGAAAAGCCCGATGCGGTCCGCTTCGAACATATCCATGTGCAAGGTCTTAAAACCCTTGGGCGGAAGCTCCAGCACCCCGTAATTGGCAAGGGGCTCCTCACTGATGAGCACGCCCGCCGCATGCACACTCACATTGCTGGGGAAATTGACCAATAGCGCACCGTATTTCTGGATCCAACGCTGTATCTTATCCTCTGGGCTCCATTCTCTTTTGTGCACCAGCTCATCGATCTCTTCCTTCGGCAAACCAAATACCTTTCCCAATTCCCGAACGATCGCCCTACGCTGAAAAGTGGTATACATCCCTAATAGGGATACATGCTGTTTTCCATAGCGTAAAAAGAGGTATTCAAAAATAGAATCCCGGTCTTTCCAACTAAAATCGATATCAAAATCCGGTGGGGAGGTACGGCTGGGGTTCAGAAAACGTTCGAAATATAGGTTCAACTGTATAGGATCCACATCGGTGATGCGTAGGCAATAGGCGACCACCGAATTGGCACCACTACCACGCCCCACATGGTAGAATTTCTGCTCGTTGGCATAACGGAGCATATCCCAAACAATCAGGAAATAAGAGCAGAAATTGGATTTGTAGATGATGCTGAGCTCTTTTTCCACCCGCGCCATGGCCTGCCGGTTCTTGATCCCATAACGGGTCTTGCAACCCTCTACCGCCAATTTCCGCAACAGTTCCTGATCTCCTTCCTCCGAGGCCGTGAAATACTTCTTGTTCTTATCCACATGGAATTCCATGCTGATGTTGCAGCTCTTGATCACCTGCATGGTCTTACTGATCACACTTGGAAAGCGGGCAAAGGCAGCGACCAGCACCTCTTCCACCACGAGGGTTTCATTCGGGCCGGCATAATCCGCTGGAGTCAATTTGGAGAGTAGGGTGTTCTTGGCGATGGCCCTTAAGATCCGATGCACATTGTAATGGGCTTTGTCCTGATAGGTGACCGGATGAAGGACTACCCAGCAATCTGCGGCTAGGGCTTCCTGCCAATTCAGTTTATGGAGATCTTCCATACCCAGGCCGATCAGCTCCTGTGGGCGGAGCTCCCCAATCTCCGGGTGCTGCTCCAGGGGATAGATCACCCATACGTTTTCCAGATCAAAAGTCGGTCGATCGGGAAAATCCAGTTTTTTCACTTTATGATGGGAAAGAAAATGATGGATCTGCGTAAGCCCCTGGTTGTTCTTCGCCAATAGGATATAACAAAGCTGATTATCATTTCTGACCTCTGTACCGACGATGGGCTTAATGCCCTTTTCTTGGCATTTTAGGACAAAATCCCAGCAATCGGCAGTAGAATTGATATTGGTAAGTGCCATGGCAGTGATGCCCATACCTGAAGCTTGCTCCAGTAGATCTTTGGGCGAAAATGTTCCATAATGGAAACTGAACCAGGTCTTACAATTCAAATACATGTTACAAGATTACGAAATATAGCTTTATTTTGCTAAAAATATTAGTAAAATAAAGTATAAAAAATTGATAGATAACCTTATAAATAAATTGGAATTATTCAGACTAACTATTAAGCAGGAAGTTCTTTCCACTCCCAATCGAAGGACATGGAGACCGCCAAATGGTCGGATAGGGCTGCCCCAGCCTGATTGGTAAAATGGGAAATCTCCACCTCATAGGTCTTAGGGATCAAAGTCAGGTTATCCCCATTTCTAAAAAAGATCTTGTCCAGACTTTCGGTGTCATTTGTCAGGGAGAGCATGTGCTGGGCAATGAATTTCGGGATGATCTCCGGAAATGTACCGTTGCGGAGATGGGTCACCCATCCATCCGACAACCCGGTATTCACTAAAAACTCATGGAGATTATCGCGTTTATAAGCATAATGGGCGTTGAAATCCCCCATTACGATCAAGGGTTTTCCAACAGAATGTTCTTGGATATAGGCCGCTAATTGACGGATGTTTTCTCTTCTTGCTTTTGCCGCACGCGCTACATCACTGGAATTGGCATGCACATTATAAACATCGATAAACACATGCTGATCCAATTGGATTTTGGCAAAAGTGAATCCCTTCACGGTCCAACAATCCGGACCACTACAATGCCGCCAAGGAATACGACGGTATTCTACAATCGGATATTTGGATAGGGTATTCAAGCCATCACCCAAAGGGATTTTTCCTTTATGCACAGTGCGGTAGGGATGTTTGTTCAGAGAATAGAAGGCCGAATTGTAATTGAAGTCTTCCTGTACATTCACGATGTCAAATTCCTCCACCTTTTCACCAATCTCCGTGATACTTACTCTTCTAGGGGTTTTTGCGGCTGAGATGCCTTGGGGTAATCCGGCAATATTATAGGTCAGCACCTTAATATTGCCTTTTGAAAGTTGGCCGTCTTTGTCTTCATCTGGCGTTAATTCTACCAGGGTTAATTTTCGTCTTAGTTTTTTGAAAATCAATAAGACTACAATAATCAGAACAACCAGTATATATACTATAATCATCAACAAACTATTATGGGAATAAAGATAACCTGATTGGATTACCTAAATCTTTATTTTATGTTAAGTTATCCTTATTCCTTTGATGACGTTAAAATCTTATTCCTGATTAGGCTTATCCTTATTAGGTTTTTCCTTTTTCTCTTCGTTGATATTCTTCAGGTCTTCATAAGGGTTTTCCTCCGCCTCATGGACCTCTTTGTAAACAACTTCTTCCTTCGTTTGATTGCCTTGCTCATCGGTAGTTACCTTCACATCCATTTCAATTTTCTTTTTGTTCTTAGGCGTTCTGACAATTCCCCATTTCATCAACAACTCCTGGGTGGAGTTCTTTTTGAGGTGAAGTTTTTCAGGTTCACCGATCAAGAAACCAATCGCCTGCATACCAGGAGAGGCATCGAAAATAACCTTCAAGGTAGCAATCAACGGTAGGGCAAGGATCAATCCGGCCAATCCGAATAGCATACCACCCAATAAAATACCTATAATGGCCATCAACGGATTGATGCTTACTTTACTGCCCACTATATTAGGGGTGATGATGTTTCCTTCCAAAAATTGCACCACCTGGAACCAAGCGACCACACCTAATGCATACCAAGCACTATCCTTGGTAGCCAAGGCAAATAAGGCGGGCAGGATGGACCCAATAGCAATGCCAATATAAGGCAATAGCATTAACAAGGATGCCAAGGAACCAAAGAACCAAGCATAGTCAATGCCCATGGCCATCAAACCTACGGTATTCAGCACCGCTACGATCCCCATTACGGTGATCAGACCGACCAGGTAACTCTGTACAACCTCATATATTTTGTTCAATACCTCATTCACCTTGTGTTGAGGTGTAGATTTGAAGGCCTTGAAGAAAAATTCCCGAAAGAAATCACGGTAGTACAATAAGAAGAAACTGAATAACGGAACCAAGATGGCACTACCCAGTAGGTTACCGATGGAGCCAAAAGTGGAGGTTAATGTCCCGGCCATATTCTCCATGGATTTATTTCCCTGCTCGCGGAGTTTTTCCATCACCTCTGTCTTCTCAACACCAAACTGACTACTGATCCATTCCTGGCCGCGCTCCAGAACAGATAGCACTTTGTCCGTTATCGCCGAAGCATCTTTTCCGATGATGATACTTTCATGCACGATAAACCAAAAAAGCCCAGAAATGACCGCGATAGCGACCAGAACTGCTAGAATGGACGAAAATGCTTTCCCTAGATGCAGGCGGTCGAAGAACCTTGCCAAGGGATAGAGAGAAATGGAAATAAGGATGGAGAATAATAGTGGTAATAAAACACTTTGCGTAAAATACATCAAAGCTATGATTAATACCATCGCCAATAAGCTTGCAGAAAGCTCCATGGCATAGGGTCTTTTGGTCTGATTTTTTTCCATATGGTCTTTATAACGTGTTAGGCAGTTTTTTGTTTTTCCTTTCCCAATATAGAACATATAAAAATGCAAAGAAAATAACGATGGCATTTCCATACATGATTCCTGGGATTCGCGATATCTGATCGTGATAAATATATCCTGCAAATACTGCGCCACCACCTATACCGGCCTCCAAGGCAATATACATGGTTGCCATGGCCTTACCGCGGTATTGCGGAAGGGAAAGATCGATGGTCCAGGCATTCACGGCAGGCGAAAATATCCCCGTACCTATCCCATAGATACAGGCACCAATGATCAGGTGCAGAATACTGTCGCTAAAACCGATGTATAGGACGGAGATTGTAACAATCAATAAACCTACTTTCATCACGGAAATCCGACCATAACGGTCTGCCACTTTACCGGATACCATCCGTATGGCGACGGACGCAACGGTATAGGCCGTGAAGAAGAGCCCTTTGTTCTGAATCCCCAAATGTTCACTCCAATCGGGAATAAGGGTCAGGATAACGCCATAAGCGGTATAAGAGAACAGAGTCACTATCCCCGCCGGGATGACCCGAAGTTCGATGATGTCCCTCCGCGAGATCTTCAGCATTCGCCGATGGAATTTTTGCTTATCCTTTAAGGTCTCCTTCATGTTCATGACGATAATGATGGACAGGAAGGCGAAAGCAGAAGAGCTGTAGAACATGGTGTTCAGGTCGGCAACCATGGCAATATAACTTCCAATGGCAGGTCCAACCGCGCCCCCAATACTAAAGCATAGCCCATGCATGCCCAATGCTTCGCCCCAACGTGTGGAAGGAATAATATCAGCTATATAGGCAGAAGTTGCCGTGGGTTTGAAACCGGTGGAGAATCCATGCACCAATCGGAGAAGAAAGAATCCGGCCACACTGGTCAGGATAGGGTAGAGGAATCCACAGAGCACACATACGATGGAACCGATCGCCATTACCGGAACACGACCCCATTTATCGGTCAAACGACCACTGAAAGGTCTGGAAATTCCGGCTGTCAAAGTGAATAATCCAATGATCAGGCCTTTATGTTCCGCTCCGCCCAAGGAACTTAAATAGTTGGGCAGTTCGGGGATGATCATGTTGAAGCTTGCTGAAAAAAGCAAGGAACTCAGGCAAAGTAACCCAAATTGTAAGGTATATAAGGGCCTTTGATCTTCCTCCGCAGCATTCTCCATCATATTATCTTAGTTTTTGTCTCGTTAATTCTGAACAGAATATGGTAGTCGCCACAGCAACATTCAATGATTCGGCAGCACCGACCCGTGGAATGGTCACCTTTTTCTGGATTTTCGGGATCAGATTCTTCCGAATGCCATTCCCTTCATTGCCCATGATGATCAAGCCTTGCTTACCAAAATCAGTATCATAGATGGAATCGCCATCCAATAAGGCACCGAATGTGGGCAACTGGTTTTCTTCCAAAAAGGATTCGATATCCAGGTAATGGATCTTGATCCTGGAAAGGGAACCCATGGTTGCCTGTACTACCTTGGGATTGTAGGCATCCACCGTTCCTTGGGAGCAGATCAGGTGCTCGATGCCGAACCATTCTGCGGTGCGGATGATCGTGCCTAAGTTGCCTGGATCTTGCACATCATCCAAGATCAAGCTGTGTTTGTTCGCAAGGATAGCAGGGTCTAGATCGTCCTCAGCAGGGATTTCCACCGTTGCCAATGCCCCTTGTGGATTCTTCAGGCTACTGATTTTTCCAAATTCCGCTACAGTGACTTCTTCCAGTTTTATATTTTGAGGGATTTTCCCCAATTTTGCAGCGGCATCTGCCGTCGCCCATATTTTTTGTATTTTGTAGGATGAGCCAACAAATTCCATTACGGACTTAATTCCTTCCACTACAAATAATTGATGCTGGGTACGAAATTTTTTATGCTGCAATGACGTAATTAAACTGATTTGTGCTTTTGACAACATGGGACGAATGACTAAAAAAAGAAGTTTGTTTATTTTTGCAAGTATAACGTTTTTGTTGCTATTTTTTGCAGCATGCCGTTCAGCGAAGTACTTGGAAGAAGACCAAGCCTTGGTGACGGATGTAGATATCAACGGTGTCAATCAACAATTGAAGGAGAGTGCCGGTCAATACGTGGCCAATGATATCCGTCCCAATTCCCCCTTATATTTAACCATTTACAATATTTTCAATACCCGTGATGGAGCCTATAAAACAGATGGGATCAAAAACGTAGGTGAAGCCCCACGGATTTTGGATTCTGCCCTGGTGGAACTTTCCGCCAACCAGATCCAACGTTTCCTGCAGACCAAGGGCTATTTCAATGCCCAGGTGAAACCCCAGGTTTTGATCAAAAACAAAAAAGCGAGAATTGAATTCAATACGGAACCTGGCCAAGGTTACCTGGTCAATGCTATCAACCAGGAAGTGCAGGATCCAGAAGTGGATCGGATCTATCAAGAGGAGGTCGTTCCGGGCAGCCTCGTGAAAGTTGGCAAGCAATATGATGCTGCCGATCTTTATCTGGAAAGGGAAAAATTATATACCAGTATGCGTGAGCGAGGGTACTATGATTACCTACGGCAGTATATGCGTGTTGCGGTGGATACCATAGGTCTTCAACATAAAACCGATCTTTCCATACAAGTTTCCAATCCCAGTGATTCGTCAGCGCATCAGATCTATCACATCGATTCGGTGTATTTCCGGGTGGAAGCAGCCGATCCATCCCTGCGGAAAAATGAAGAAGCTTACCTGGATACCCTTCGTAAGATCGTTTATCTGGATGAGACCGGTAAGTTTCGCTTATCGCCTTTATCCCGCTATGCGTTCTTACGGAGAGGACAGAAATACAATAGCGAAAACGAGGAACTGTCCTACGATAGGCTCTATGAGATGAATGGTTTCCGGTCGGTAAAGATCAACTACCAAAAAAAGGATTCCGCGTTGTTGGATGTTTATTATAACCTCATTCCGCGTGCGGCCATGAGCAACCAAATGGAAGGAGAATTTACTTTCAGTTCGGGGATGAGCGGGTTCAACGTGGGAAATACCTTTGCCCATCGAAATGTGTTCGGTGGTTCGGAAACCATCGAGGTGCGCATGCGCTACGGGGTACTTTTTGATTCCAGACTACCGGGAAGTTTGTCGGACAAGATCTTCAACAATGATTTCCAGATCGGGGTCAACCTATCCTTTCCACGCATATTGGCGCCTTTCCGCGTTCGAAGTGTTGGACGTTTTGGGCTTCCAAGAACCACGATATCCTCCAGTCTGCAGTTGTTTTTCCAAGATCAGACCTATGCCAACCGCTATTTTATCAACAGCTTGAACTACCAATGGTACGAAGCGACCAACAAGATGCATAGTTTCACGCCTGTAGTGATCGAATACCGTGATGGCCGATTGAACGAATCCTTTATGAATAACCTGATCGAACAGGGTTACGAGCTGTATGTGCGTAGTAACAATCGTCGATATTTTGGATTGGGTTCACAATATGCCTATACCTATAATGCGCCAAAACTGACTTCCAAAGAAAGCTTCAGCTATTTCCGTGGTGCCGCGGATATCAGTGGTAACCTTTTGGGGCTATTGTCCAATACCCTCAACCTGCGTACCAATGATAAGGGAGAGAAGTTATTGTTCGGCGTTCCTTATCTGCAATATGTGAAGGGCGAAGTCGATTACCGTTGGTATAAATTCCTGGGCGGTAATAAACAATTTGTATTTCGCTTTAATTCGGGGGTGATTGTGCCTTATGGTAACAATTCTACCTTGATCATCTTTGAAAAGAGTTTCTTTTCAGGCGGTATGAACGGTATCCGTGCTTGGCAGGCCAGAACATTGGGACCAGGGGGTTATAACCGTTCTACCAAACCGGAGAATATCCGATTGAACCTCCGCAACCTGGATCAGCTGGGGGAGGTAAAGATCGAAACCAATGCGGAATACCGCTTCCGGATGTTGAATAACTTCTTCGGCGCCAAACTTAATGGAGCTACTTTTATCGATGCCGGAAATATTTGGCGATTGCGTAAGGACGATTTCAATATCGATGGGGAATTTGTCGGAAGTAAGTTCCTATCCCAAATTGCCATAGGTACCGGTTTTGGATTGCGTGTGGATATGGATTATTTTACCATCCGCTTAGATGCGGGTTTGAAGGTCAAAGATCCGCAGTTCCGTGGTAAAGAACAATGGGTCATCAGGCATCTGTTTGATTCCAAGGATTTCAAATACCAATATGCACTGAGCAACCGCCCAGACCGCTATAATTTTATCCAATATAATTTTGGTGTTGGAATGCCATTTTAAAAGATGGTAAGCCTTGCGAAGATCGTTTAGATCAGATCTTTCAACCCAAGTATAGTACTCTCGATCAGCTGTTTCACGTCTAATCCTTTGCTATAATTCAAATAGAAGTACACTAAGGCAATGATCAAAAGGGTGATCAGGAATCGCTTTAATTTATACGCGATGAATAAGACCAGCAATGGAACGACGATCAGCAGAAAACCAGAGATCTTGTAAGGGCTTATCCCTTTTTCGGTTACCCGAAGAAAAAATAATTTCCCGATTTCCTTATCGCCCGATTTATGCTTGAAAAAAACAAATGTGGAGGATTCGATCGGGTTGCTTGTAACAGCTACTCCATCTGTAAAACGCAGATCTTGCTGGAAACCATTGATCGTGAACTTGTAATCACCGTTCACCTGATTATTGGTTTTTTCAAGTGAATCCGTGGCAATAATAGCGAGTTTTCCATTCTGAGAAAGATTTTCTTTCACCATGAAATCATTAATACTTGCTTGTTGAGCCGTACCAGTGAACGGAAAAATCATAGCCATTGCTAGTATCAAGCAGATTATCCAGCTGTTTTTCATGATGCAATGATACAAAATAGATAGGAATCTTCTTATCTTTGCAGACATTATTAAATAAAAGCAAAATTATATGTTGCAGTTAAATTACATCCGTGAGAACAGGAATGAAGTAGTTGAAAGACTTGCTGTAAAGAATTTCAACGATGCAGAATTGGTAGATCAGATCATTGCCTTAGACGAGCAACGTCGTAAGGTTCAAAATGAATCGGACTCCATCGCAGCTGAAGCCAACTCCTCTGCAAAGCAAATTGGAGATTTGATGCGCCAAGGTAAGAAAGAAGAAGCCGAAGCTATCAAATCGCGTTCCGCAGCATATAAAGAACAGATTAAAAACTTACAGGATACCTTGGAGCAGGTAGAGCAGGATTTGCAGTCTAAACTCGTGCAATTACCTAATTTACCATACCATATGGTACCAAAAGGATTGACCCCGGAAGATAATGAAGTGGTATTGACCAATGGAGAAATTCCATCTTTGGGAGCTGATACACTTCCACACTGGGAGTTGGCCTCGAAATACGATATCATTGATTTTGAGTTAGGAACCAAGATTACAGGAGCCGGCTTTCCGGTGTATAAAGGAAAAGGTGCTAGATTGCAAAGAGGATTGATCAATTTCTTTTTGGATGAAGCGACCAAGATGGGCTATGGTGAGGTGCAGGTTCCGATCGTTGTGAATGAAGCTTCGGCCTATGCAACGGGACAATTGCCGGATAAAGAAGGGCAGATGTACCATGTTACGCAAGATGAGCTATACATGATCCCAACGGCTGAGGTGCCGATCACCAATATTTACCGTGATGTTATTGTTAAAGCGGAAGATTTTCCGATCAGACATTGTGGATATACGCCTTGTTTCCGTCGTGAGGCAGGATCTTATGGCGCGCATGTGCGTGGTTTGAATAGATTGCACCAGTTTGATAAGGTGGAGTTGGTTCAGATTGTTCACCCGGAGAAATCTTATGAGACATTAGAGGAAATGAGTACGTATGTACAGTCTTTATTGCAGAAGTTGGGATTGCCTTATCGTGTGTTGAGGTTGTGTGGTGGAGATATGAGTTTTGCCTCTGCAATGACCTATGATATGGAGACTTTTTCTGCTGCGCAGCAACGTTGGTTGGAGGTTTCTTCTGTTTCTAATTTTGAGACTTATCAATCGAATAGGTTGAAGGTGAGGTTTAAGAATGAGGACGGAAAAACTACTTTAGCGCATACATTGAATGGTTCAGCATTGGCTTTACCAAGGATTGTAGCGACGCTATTGGAGAATAACCAAACTGATAAAGGGATTAAGATTCCGGAGGTATTGGTGCCTTATGTAGGCTTTGAGTATATTGATTAAGGGATTTTTACACGTCATTGCGAGGAACGAAGCAATCTTTTTACACTAATCCAAAGATTGCTTCGTCGTACCTCCTCGCAATGACGTAGAATCCTCTTTAAAAGGCTCCATCCTCACCAAATACTGATCATTCTCATCCTCAAAAAGGATCTGAACTACCCATCCCTCTTCCCTCGCTATTTTAATCAAAGTCTCTTGATCAATATACAACCACTTAAACAAATCCCCCTTCTGTTCCTTATACTCATATTGAAAATTGATCTCCCCAAAATAATGCTCCGGCCTTTTGATCTTATATTCTTCATACAAATAAGAAATATCCGAGCTATCAAACAGCAACTGCCCTCTATCCGACATCAATGTTTTGGCATGTTGAAGCACCTTCCGAAATCCCTCCAAAGTCCCAGCAATCCCGATTCCGTTCATCAAGAACAACAAGGTATCATACTTTTCTTCACCCCCATATTGGAAAAAATCCCCATGCACCACTTTCCCAACACCTCTTTCCCGCATGATATTACAAGCGATCTCTGAAATCTCCAAAGCCGTCACATCAAATCCTTTTTCCTGAAGGTATAAAGCATGAACACCTGTTCCTGCCCCCACATCCAACACCTTACCATCACATAACGACAAGGCGATAAATTCCAATTCCGGGATATCATCATCCTGCCTGTAAAAAACCTCCACCGGCATTTCCTCGATATCGCCATAACTGCTATGCAATAGTAGGGGATGGCTCAGTTCCCCCTTTTCCTTATAATCAAATAAGGCATCGCCATATACATCTCTACTCATGTTCCTGGATATTTAAGAATCGCTTCGCCATTTTTATTTCTTCTGGATCACCGGTATGTTTGTTCGGCTCGTCGGAAAGTTTGATAACCGGTGTCCATTCCCCTTCATCCGGATAGGCTTCCGTCATTTTCAGCACGATATTCATCCGTGGTAGTCCCACATCATTGGTGAAATCTGTTCCGATACCAAAGGAATGGCCGATTTTATCCTGGCTGAATTTCACGATCTTCACCACCTTTTCATAATCCAATCCATCGGAAAAGATTATGGTCTTGGTCAAAGGGTTGATCCCCCTGCTTTTATAATGATCGATGGTCTTTTGTGCAAATTCGATCGGATCACCACTATCATGCCTTACCCCATCAAATAATTTGGACAATTTTTTATCAAACTGTTTGAAGAAAACTTCGGTGGTATAGGTATCAGATAAGGCGATCCCCAAATCCCCACGATACACGTTGGACCAGTTCTCCAGCCCAAGCAGGTTCGCCATTTTATAACCATATTTCGCAGCATGGAACATAAACCATTCATGGGCATGCGTGCCGATCGGTTTTGTTTCATATTTCATGGCAAAATGAACATTGCTGGTACCGATGAAGGTATTGGATTTATGGGATTTCAATGCTTTGATCACCAAATCATGCACGGCTGAGGAATGTCTACGTCGGGTTCCAAAATCGGCAATGGTGATGTTCAGCTTATCGTATTTGTCCATCTTATCATTTACGATCTTCATGACCTCTTCATCGTCCACCCTTTGCAAGCCGGTCATTTCATAATACAATTCGCAGATCAGGGCCATCAAAGGCACCTCCCAAAGAATGGTCCTGTACCAATATCCCTCGATCTTCACGATCAGATCATCTCCCTTTTGGGTAATCTTCACCTCATCCGGGTCGTACTGGTAACCTTGGAGAAAATCAAAATAGGTAGGATCGATGTAGGGACATGTTTTTGAAAAAAAGGTTTTCTCGGCTTTGGTTAATTTCAAATCGACCATCTTATCCACGGCCTCTCTGAATTTCGCTGCAAATCCTTCCGGAAATTTATGTTTACCACGATTGATGAACTGGTATCTCGCTTTTGCTTTTGGAAACAACTTAACGACAGCGTATTGCATCGTGAATTTATAGAAATCGTTGTCTAAAATGGATTTTAGTTTTGCCATTAGGTGTGATTTATGCTTTTCTGTTCCTTACAATTTAGTAAAAATAGAAGAATTTCGGGTTTTTAGCAGCATATTTCCGAATTATGAAATCGAGTTACCCTCGAGGCTTAAGCAGTTTGTAAGTAATTTGCAAGTGAGGTGTAAGTGTATAAAGTCACTTACAAGTCACTTACACCTCACTTAGATCTCACTTGCAGCGCGATTCCAAATGGTGAAAAATTCGGTTGAATTTACCAAGATCCTTATCTCTCCAACCATACAAAAAAAGGCCGTATACTGCTGTGTATACGACCTCTTTAAAATTTATTTCGACTAAATGTATGTATTATCTTCTTCCTGAATTTCCTCGTTCCGAACGTCCAGAATTACCACCGCCATTAGATCTTGCGGCAGGTTGGCTAGAACGGCTTGAGCTTCTTTCCACAGCTGGTCTACTTTGAGAACCTCTTGACTGGGATTGATTACTCGTTTGGAAAACACGGTTCTGCGTTTGTGGTCTGCTTGAACGTTCCATTTGTTGAGAACGCTGCGGACGACTTTCCTGACGTGGAGCTGCTTGCCTTGGAGATGATTGTCTCGGAGCAGACTGCCTTGCAGTTTCTTGTCTCGGAGCAGTCTGTCTTTGTTGACCTCTGCTCATCGATTCGCTTCTTCTTGACTGTTCAGTGGGACGAGTCGTTGTACTTCTTGTGTTTCCTTGAGAACGCTCGGTTCTACTATTAGCGTTGTTAGAGTTGCCAATACGCATCACACGTTGACCGTTTTCATCCTTAGTAATATTATAGTTTCCACTTCTTGAAGATGAACGAGAACTTGAGCTTCTATTACCTTCAGAACGAGAGATGGTACCTCTATTACTTTCTGAGCGAGAACTTGAGCTTCTATTACCTTCTGATCTAGAGATGGTACCTCTATTGTTCGAAGGGCTACCTATTCTTGCTGAACGGTTTGCTCTAGCAGAGTTTCTATCCGGACGGTACATATCTACCGAGTTTCTTCCAACGCGACTTACAGAACGATCGCGGCTAAAATTCACATTTCTTACATCTACACGTCTACCAAGTCCACGTTCGATATCACGACGTGATGGTCCACCATAGTAATGGTTGTTATTAACGATATAGGTGTTGTTGATAATCGTAGTTCTGTTATAGATATTACGGTTTCCGTAAGACCAGTAACGAGACATATGGTTATCATAGATACGACCGGTAGGTAGGAATAACCAAAGATTAATCGGTAAACCAATATTAACGGTTACAGAAATACCAGGCGACATTGGAGCCCAACCGTAGTATCCACCACCATTACGCCAATTTACCCAAGCCGGTCCCCATTCATATCCAGGGATCCAGGCCCAGCCACGATGGCTACGGTGAATCCAACGACCATAGTGGAATGGAGCCCATCCCCAGTCGTAATTAGAAACCCATGTGTTACCATATTCGGTCATGGTCCAATAGCCATTGGTTCCATAAGGACGAAAATCGCGTCCTTCATTAGGATACCAAACATCACCATATTCTGGGTCTCTATACCAGTCGCCATAGGGGCTTAATTCATGATAGAAGTCATCAAATTCCAAATCATCCTCATAATAACCTTGGGCGGCTGCATTTTTTGCAGAAAAAACAGCAAATAGCATGAATAAAATTCCTGCAAAAATTGTCGAAGTGTTTAAATTTTTCATATGCCAACCAAATTAAGTTTTCGCTTATTTTGTCAGTATGACCTTAAACGAGAAGGAAAGGTTTAATAGTATAATTTTTTTGTCAAACTTTTTTGGCTCAATTGCTGTATTAAGGAATAATGGCTTTGAGAAATTTTGGGAAAAAATAAATTTGTACATTTGCCAACGAATATTACCAATGCTGGAAAACAGGAAGAGTAACATAATCATTCATTAATGGCAAAAAAGATAGAGACCTTACTCCTTGAATTTGCGAAGATCCATCGATTCTTGATGCGCTTCTTCCGCGAAGTGGTAAGTCCCCCATTTGAGTTTAAGGAAATTATCCGTCAGTGTTATGAAATCGGATGGAAGTCATTTCCCTTGATTAGTTTAACCGGATTTATTGTGGGCTTTGTATTTACAAAACAATCCCGACCTTCTTTGGAGGATTTTGGGGCCACATCCTGGCTTCCGAACCTGATCTCCATTGCCATCGTGAGGGCATTGGCACCTTTGGTAACCGCCCTGATCGCATCGGGTAAGGTGGGGTCGCAGATCGGTGCCGAATTAAGTTCCATGAACGTAACGGAGCAGATCGATGCGATGGAAGTTTCTGGTACCAATCCTTTCAAATTTTTGATTGCCAGCAGGATCCTTGCTACCACCTTGATGATTCCTGTTTTGTGTTTTTATGTGGCAGGTATTGGTCTAGCAGGTGGTTATTTAAGTATCATCTCCAAGGATCAGTTAAGTATATTGAGTTTTATTACCCAAGTCTTTGAATCCATCACCGCGAAAGATGTATTTGCGATGGTGTTCAGAGCAGTGGTATTTGGTTTTACGATTGGATTTGTAAGTACATATGTAGGTTATTATTCTACAAAAGGTACTGAAGGTGTGGGTAAAGCGGCCAACGCGGCGGTTGTTGCCTCCATGTTCATTGTATTTATTGAAGAATTGCTGATCGTACAGATTCTAGCCTTAATAGGATAACATGGAACAGAAAAAGAACGTAGAGATCGATTATAATGATGCCGTGATTCATGTAGACCATGTGAGCAAATCATTTGGAGACCTGCATGTACTGCGTGATGTCGACCTGAAATTGTACAACCGCGAGAACCTGGTTGTTCTTGGGCGTTCTGGTACCGGTAAATCCGTATTGATCAAATTGATCTCCGGATTGTTGAAACCAGATGCTGGAGATATCCATGTTTTGGGCGAGGTGGTCAATCATCTAAAAGAAAAAGAATTAAGGGAACTTCGATTGCGGATTGGATTCTCCTTTCAGAATAGTGCCTTGTATGATAGTATGACGGTTAGGGAGAACCTAGAGTTTCCTTTGGTGAGAAACAAAAGAAACCTAACCAGGGCAGAGATCAACAAAGAAGTGGAAGATGTGTTAGATGGCGTTGGGCTATTGCGCACGATCAACCAAATGCCATCCGAACTGTCCGGTGGACAACGAAAAAGGATCGGTATTGCGCGGACCTTGATTTTAAGACCCGATATTATGATGTATGATGAACCAACAGCGGGACTTGACCCGATTACCTGTTTGGATATCAATTCCCTGATCAATGAGGTTCAGGAACGGTATAAAACATCATCCATTATCATTACCCATGACTTGGCCTGTGCAAAAATGGTCGGTGACCGAGTGGCCATGTTATTGGACGGACGTTTTGAACGCGTAGGTAAATTTTCGGAAATATTTGATACAGAAGATGAAAGGGTGAAACCTTTCTATGATTATAATTTTATTGTATAACAGAGTTTATGGCAACAACAGATAGAAAACGATCCATAATCGTTGGTTTGTTCACCTTTATTGGATTAATCATTTTAGTGGCTGGTATCTTGGTATTGGGTACTCAACAGAATAAATTCAGTAAGAATTTAACAGTTACGACCTATTTCAAGGATGTTAAAGGATTGAAAGTTGGAAACAATGTTTGGTTTTCCGGTGTAAAGGTTGGGATTATCAAGGAGATCAGTTTTGAGAGTGTAGAGAATGTGAAGGTGGTTCTGAATGTAGAGGAAAAATCGAGTCAATTTATCCGTAAGGATGTTATTGCGACCTTAAGTTCAGATGGTTTGATCGGTAATGCGATCATCAGTTTGGTGGGTGGTTCCGAAGCTTTCCCACAGATTGAGGACAATGATGTCATCAAATCCGGAGTTTCTGGTGGTATGGATGCTATGTTGGCAACCCTACAGGTTAACAATGAAAACCTATTGGAAATCACCAAGAACTTTGCCATGTTATCGAAACAGATTTTGGATGGAAAAGGAACAGTAGGTGCGCTGATGACGGATGATGAGATTGCCAATAACCTGAAGAAAACCGTTGTTTCCTTGAATGGAACCATGACTACAGCTAATGCAGCGGTAAATAATTTATTGACCTTATCTCAGAAATTGAACAACAACGAAGGATTGATTCATGATTTAACCACCGATAAAGAGGTTTTTGCGAGTTTGAGACAATCTGCAGCACAATTGCAGGGAGTAACTCAAACGGCATCTGCTTTGATGGCCAACCTGAATGAAACAACCGCTCGATTGAATGATAAAGACAACGCGATCGGTGTGTTGACCAATGATCCAGAGGCTGCCAATGAGATCAAGCAGATCCTACGGAACCTGAACATGGGTTCGGCGAAGTTGGATGAAAATATGGAAGCTCTTCAGAGTAACTTCCTATTGCGTGGATTCTTCAAGAAAAAGGCGAAAGAAGAAGCTGAAGCAGGCGTAGATAGCTTAAAAAATTAAGCTTAGATGATTACAGAAAATGATATCCTTTTTGAGGATAACCATCTTATTGCCATTAATAAACTTGGTGGTGATATTGTTCAGGTAGATAATTCAGGTGATCCTTCGATGGAGGATATGCTGAAGGTTTTCCTGGCGAAAAAATATAATAAGCCCAATGATGCATTTGTTGGGGTGATCCATCGCTTGGATCGTCCGGTAAGTGGGATGATTTTATTTGCCAAGACCAGCAAGGGTTTGGATCGGATGAATAGGCTGTTCCATGATCGTAAGGTCAGGAAAACTTATTTAGCTGTTGTTCGCGAAAAGCCTAAGGCGATGAAAGGAACTTTGAAAAACTGGTTGTTGCGGGACAGGAAGAAGATGGTGACCAAAGCCTTTGATCGGGAAGTGAAAAATGGGAGTTATGCGGAGTTGGATTATGAGGTAGTGGGAGCTCTGGATGGGTTTTATCTGTTGAAGATCAATCCGTTGACTGGAAGAACACATCAGATCCGGAGCCAGCTTTCTTTTATGGGCTGTCCGATCGTGGGGGATAATAAGTATGGGTATCCTCGCGGAAGCCAGTTAAGGACTATTTGTTTGCATTCGAGGTCTTTGGCGTTCAAGCATCCGGTGAAGGAGGAGGAAATGATCGTGAAGGCTCCATTGCCGAAGGATGGTTTCTGGGAGAAATTCAATGTTTTATTGAAGGAGGATATCTGATCGTTGGTCTGCTAAGATCTGATCGTTGGTCTGCTGTGGATGTTTGATATTAGTTAAGATTTATACGTAACTTTATACCATGAAATATTTAAGAGCCCTGAAGTTGAGTCTAATTGCTTTGCTGCTTTGTTTGTCTTTTGTTTCTGTGCCTACGGTTAGTTCCGCGCAATGTGCGATGTGTTCATTAAATGCAGAGAACAGTACAAAGGATGGCAATACGCAAGGGAAGGGATTGAATGCGGGGATATTGTTCCTATTGGCGATGCCATTTCTTTTTGGCGCTGGTATGGGAATTCTTTGGTACAAGAAATACAGAACACCTTCGGAGAAATCTGGGTTTAAGATGACGGAAGGGTTAGAGAAGTAAATTTGTTAGGGAGAGCCAGGGCATTGGGAGGTGTTGCGTCATTGCGAGGCCTACGTCATTGCGAGGAACGAAGCAATCTTTCGATTAATTTAAAGATTGCTTCGTCGTACCTCCTCGCAATGACGGGAAGAGTCCTCGCAATGACGGGGAAAGCTACCTACTCATGATTAATATACTGCATCGTACTATCAAAAATAAACGCCTTATCCGGAAACTGCGTTCCAATAACAGCTTGAATTTCCTGCAAAACCTCCTCTTGAAACTCCACAATCTCTTTTTCGCTATTCAACGTCACCTGCATACAATACGTCTGGCCTTCATGCGGCGAATTCAACATCTTCAAAAATTTGATGTTCTTGCCTTCATGCGCCTTCAATTGAGTCCTGATCCAAACCAGCAGATCATGATGAACGCTGTCCTCCATAATGATGGAAATGTTATATAGAAACATAAAATATGATTTTGATATCTGCTGTAAAATTAAGGTTGCAAAAGTAACTTTTCCGTATTTTTTTTTAATATTTGAGAAAGGGATAAAATAGTATATGAAAGGGAATGCTTTGATTTTTGTAATAATCTTGCTTGGGATGTTTATTTCTTGCAAGCAATCGGACAGAAATCAACCGATTATCCCCGTGGAAGATTTCTTTGTAAAACCCGATAAGGGATCTTTCAAATTATCACCCGATGGCAGCAAAATTGGCTATCTGGATGTACATGACCATTGTAAGAATATTTTTATCCTGGATCTACAAAACCCCGATTCATCCAAGCAACTGACCTATCAGGCCGACCTGAATGTGCAGAGCTTCTTTTGGCTGGATAACAAACAGATTGTCTTTTCCAATACCCAATCAGCGGCAGATAGCCTCCGATTGTTCTATATCGATGTGAAGACCGAAAAACGGTCCCCATTATTATCGCCCCAAAAGTCAAGGTTAAGATGGATCAATCCCATCAAAGTGAATAATGGTGCTGTTACTGTAGCGATGAATAAACGGGATTCTTCTCTTTTCGATCTCTATAAAATCTATTTTGATGGTCGTAAAGAGGAATTGGTCTACAAAAATCCGGGCAATATTGTTTCCTGGATCGGCTCGCCGGATGGGGTGGTGAGATTGGCAATGACCAGTGACAGTGTACAGGAATCCGTGCTATACCGTGCTTCCGAAAGCGCAGCTTTTAAGGAGGTCATGCAGAACAATTTTGAAACAATTTTCATTCCATTGGGATTCAAAAAAGGCGCTATGGAAACCGTATATGCCCTATCCAATCAGAACAGAGATAAACTTGCTTTGGTCGAATTTGATGCAAGTCAAGGAAAAGAGGATAAATTACTGTTCATGGAAGAAAAGGGAGATCTATCCTCCGAAGGATATTCCCATCAGGTTCAAGAAATGGCTTTCACCTCTTCTTTTACCAATAAATATGAAAAACGCTTCTTCAATCCCGTGTACGAAGATGTATATAAAGACCTGAAAAAGAAATTCGATGATTCGGAAATTGGTTTTGTGGATGCAGATCAGAAACTGGAAGGTTTCATTGTACGTGTTTACAGCGACGTCCATCCAGGGGAGATCTACTATTATAACCGCTTGACCAAAACCTACAAATTATTGACAGAGGATAATCCGAAATTGAAGGATAAAGACTTCAATAAAATGGAGGAACTGGTTTATCAGACCCGTGATAATAAGACCATCCATGCCTACATTACCTATCCAGGGAATAAAACGAAAGATGTACCTGTTGTTGTATTGGTCCATGATGGGCCGAACCGACGCAGCGATTGGGGCTTTGACCAGGAGGTGCAATTTTTGACCAATAGGGGATATGCGGTCTTCCAAATCAATTATAGAGGTTCTATGGGGTATGGAAAGGAATTCTGGACCGCTGGTTTTAAGGAATGGGGTGGTAAGATCCAATCGGATATCTCCGAAGGGGTAACCTGGTTGATCCATCAGGGGATTGCCGATAAGAACCGTATTGCCATAATGGGTTCCGGTTTTGGGGGTTATTCGGCGCTCTACGCTGCAGCCTTCAATCCAGGATTGTATAAATGTGCGATTTCATCCTCTGGATACAGTAATCTATTTACCTATTTTAGGGAAATCCCAGCCCATTTACAGCATTATGTGCAGTTGTATTATCGGATCATCGGAAATCCAGAAAAGGAATCCGAACTCTTCCAGGCGATCTCACCTGTTTTCCATGCGGATAAAGTAAGAATGCCGGTCCTGTTTTTCCAAGGCGGAAAAGATAAATACAGCTCGGTAACCGATGCCAACCAATTTGTGGGCAAGTTGAAAGCCAACAATGTGCCTGTACGCTATGTTTTCAAGAAGGATGAAGGGAAACGCTTTAGAAACGAGGAGAACGTAGTGGAATACTACCAGGAAATAGAGCGTTTTTTGGCTGAGAATTTGCGTTAATTAACTTAACATGATCAATAGGACCAGTAAATATCGTAAGAACTTAGGTTTATTGATAACCTTTTTCTCCTTTCTGACGATCCTATACATCGTTTCGGTCTTTGTGGCGCGACGGACCATGACGAATTTCGTGGAATCTGAATTCTTTAATAGAAAGGCCGATGTCTTTGATAGCAGCCTAAAAGCCTATAATAATTTCTTCAATAACGATATTCCGGAAGTCTCCAACTACCAAGGTTATCTGGACTCTGTACATGCCATCACCTATGCTGAAAAAATCTTAAGAAAAACCCCTTTCTTGGAGGAAGTGGTCTTCTATGATGTGTTGTTCAGTAATTTAAATGAAGGGGTACGTGGTGTGAGGTTTCAGAACCTATTGATCTATCCTCGATCTATCTTTTCCTTCCACCTGAATGAAGAGAACAAATTGATCAAGAACAGTCTGACCGAAAGCACAAATAGGCCATCTTCGGATGATTTCAACAATATGGCCATCAAAATGGTGAATTTTTTGGAGGTTTTGGATGATTCCACTTCCCTTTCCGAAAATGATATCTATCGGATCTTTTATAACACGATGCCCGGGAAGATCACCTTTTTGAACATCCCTCGGGTAAATGCCCTCCGTGCCTATAAGGGTTTGATGGAGGATACCAGCAATATTTCCCAAGCTTATGACCAGGATTTCTTTGTGTACAAGGTAAATCCGCAAAAGATAAAAATCGTCAATACCCAAGAGCGCTTGTATGAGAAGGTAAGGATTCTGCCGATCGCCAATCCAAACCTGACCGAAGAGCCCTCTTACCTTACTACCGATATGCCCTTGCCAAACGCCTTATCGGACTATAAACTGCAGTTTGATTCCTCCGAACAACATCTCCGGGGCGAGATAAACCGCCGATTTTTCCCTGTAGTGTTAGGGATATCTTTAGTTTATTTTATTTTATTGTTAATAATTTACTTGATTTACCGTAATATATCAATCAACAGCAGGCTGTTTCAGCTGCAGTACGACTTCATCAATAACCTGACGCATGAGTTCAAGACCCCGGTGAGCGTGATCAAGATTGCAGGTAATAATATCAAAAGTGCGGAGAAAATATCCGATCAGGAAAGGAATATGTATGGAAGGATCTTGGATCAGGAAGCGGATAAGTTAAATAATTTGATGAATAAACTGCTGTCTTTCACGCAGATAGAAAATAAATCCTTAAAATTTAAGGGAGAATACGTGGATTTGAACAGTTTTTGCGAGGAAATATTTGATGCAACACGTTTGAAGTATCCCGATTTAAACCTGAGTTATCGAATTCAGGTGGTGAATCAAATGTATACCGATCCAGTTTTATTGAATTCCGTGTTTCAGAATTTAATCGATAATGCTTATAAATATTCCGAAGTTTCGAGAAAATTTATTGATATTAGTGTTGAGCAAATCAAAAGTAATTTTGTGATCGTGTTTGCCGACAAAGGAATCGGGATTGAAAAACAAGAATTAAAGAATATATTTAAAAAGTTTTACAGAGTAAAGAATCAATTTAATCAGGGTGGCAGTGTTGGATTAGGCTTGGCATTTTGTAAAGAGATTACTGAATTTATGGGTGGAGAGATCAAGGTAAGCAGTGTAAAAGGTGAAGGAACGACATTTACCCTGGTTTTTCCAAAATAATTCGAAGCAAACTATGAATAAAGATATAAAAATTGCAGTTGTTGAAGATGATGATAACTTACGCTTCTTGGTAAGTCATCGCCTCCAGACAGAGAATTTTCAGGTTATTCAATCAAATAATGGTATAGAAGCCGAGAAGATCATCTTGGATGAGCGTCCAGACATCGTTCTGTTGGATTGGATGCTGCCCGGGAAAGAAGGTATTGATGTGTGTGAATCGGTTAGGAAGGCAGGGTTTGAGAACATCATCATCATGATGACGGCAAAATCACAGGACATTGATAAGATTGATGCCTACAGCTTCGGAGTTACCGACTACATCACGAAACCGTTCAACATGGACGTGTTGGTTGCCATGATCGAGAATAAGGTGCGCTTTTTCGTGCCGAAATCGCAGAATGAAGTATACCACTTTGGCAATACCGAGCACCATCCGAATGTGCATTCCCTGATCAGGGATGGCAAGAAGATTGAGTTGACCATCTTAGAGAACCGTATCCTACTTCATTTCCTGCAGAATAAGGGCCGTGATATCACGAGGGAAGAGTTAATGGAAGTGGTATGGGGCTATAGTTCCAATGTGAATACCAGGACCTTAGATATGCACGTGGTGCGGTTGCGTAAGAAAATCGAGACCAATCCGGACAAACCATTCTACCTACAGACGGTGCGTGGATTAGGATATAAATTTATCAACGACGAGGGCGAGGAAACCGCCTAAAAATTTGTTTTATTAAAATATTTTATATATCTTCGTCAGAAGAGCAAGACCATGTTGTCCTTATTTGGATAGTGTGGTCTTGTCTTTTTTTTGTTAATTAAAATTATTCATTAAAGATCGCGTAAAGGGTTAATATTATGGCAGAAGTAACGTATTACACCGAAGAAGGTTTGACCAAATTAAAGGAAGAACTTCAATACTTAAAAACAGAAGGAAGAGCAAATATTGCGAAGGCAATTGCAGAAGCTCGTGATAAGGGAGATTTGTCGGAAAATGCAGAGTATGATGCTGCAAAAGAAGCTCAAGGGCTTCACGAGGCGAAGATCGCGAAATTGGAAGAGGTTTTGGCCTCTGCACGAATCATCGATGAGTCCAATCTGGACACGTCGAAGGTGCTCGCACTTTCTTTCGTAAAGATTAAAAACAAGAAGACCGGGGCAGTGATGTCCTATCAGTTGGTTTCCGAAACGGAAGCTGACCTGAAGGCAGGGCGTATTTCGGTGAAGTCGCCAATTGCACAGGGTCTTTTAGGCCTGCAGGTAGGTGACGTCGCGAAGGTGGATGTGCCTGCTGGTCAAATGGAATTGGAAGTCTTAGAGATTTCCCGATAAATTTATTCAGGTTATGTGCGGTTTGCCATAACCGTATGTAATTTATGAGAATGCCTCCAAATCTTGGGGGCATTTTTTTTAGCGGTCAAAAAGGCCGTCGAGATGTACAGAAAATTCTTATCTTTGTTACTCACGAAAAACGAGTAGTTTATGTCTACAATATTTTCAAAAATTATAGCTGGTGAGATCCCAGCGCATAAGGTTGCCGAAAGTAATGATTACCTAGCCTTTTTAGATGTTAATCCATTGGCCGAAGGTCATGTGCTAGTGATACCGAAAAAGGAAACAGATTATATATTCGATATCGATGATGAAGAATATATGGGCATGTGGGTTTTTGCTAAAATCGTTGCTCAAGGAATCAAGAAT
This sequence comes from Sphingobacterium tenebrionis, assembly GCF_037126265.1. Classification (NCBI taxonomy): domain Bacteria; kingdom Pseudomonadati; phylum Bacteroidota; class Sphingobacteriia; order Sphingobacteriales; family Sphingobacteriaceae; genus Sphingobacterium; species Sphingobacterium tenebrionis. Next base: position 11,296 of record NZ_JAYLLN010000012.1, on the reverse strand, counting down.
GCCTTTCCATGTAAGAAAGTAGGGGTAGCGGTAGTAGGATTGGAAGTGGCACATGCGCACATCCATCTGATTCCTTTGAATAATGTTCATGACATGAACTTTGAAAAACCCAAGTTGAAACTGGAAGATCAATTGATGTCGGATATCGCTGAGAAGATTCGTGAATCAATCTCTTCCATCACAAATCCTGCTTAACTAAAAACATATGCAAGAATACTTGTTGTCTTTTCAACAATTACTAGATGCTGAATATTTATTAAGCCACGGTGGATTTTACATCGTTTGCCTTATTGTATTTGCTGAGACTGGACTCTTTTTTGGATTCTTCCTACCTGGTGATTACCTCCTGTTCCTAGCGGGCCTATTCTGTGCCCTGAATAAAATTGATGTTGACATCGTAACCCTATATTTTGGTATCCTGGGGGCGGGGATACTCGGTAATTTCACGGGCTATTGGTTCGGTCATCGAACGGGCCCTATGCTCTTTAAACGAAAGGATAGCTTCTTGTTCAAGCGCAAATATGTGATCATGGCCGAGGAGTTTTTCCAGAAATATGGTGGAACTGCATTAATCATAGGTCGTTTTGTACCTATTATTCGTACATTTGCCCCGATATTTGCTGGAGTAGTGCAACTTAACTTCAAAAAATTCGTAATCTATAATGTATTAGGGGCGCTTTTATGGGTATCCTTATTGACATTGACAGGTTATTATTTAGGAATAGAATTCCCTTCCATCATTAATTATGTGGAATATATCATCGTAGGATTGATTGCTATTGCATTTTTACCGATTGCGATCGCCCTATTGAAGAAATGGTTGAAGAATCGAAAAACGAAAGACGAAATAAACAAACAGTAGAAAATTAAATGAGTACACAACATCCTTGGCATCAAGTGTCTCCTGGTGAGGACTTACCAAATTCCGTTAATGCCATTATTGAAATCCCAAAAGGTTCAAAAGCGAAATACGAAATCGATAAGGACAGTGGTTTGATCAAATTGGACCGCGTTCTATTTTCATCCGTGATGTATCCAGCAAACTATGGATTCATTCCTCAAACGTATTGTGATGACAAGGATCCATTGGATATCTTGGTGTTATGTTCGGTAGATGTTTATCCAATGAGCTTGATCGAAGCGAAAGTGGTTGGTGTTATGCACATGATCGATAATGGTGAACAAGACGATAAAATCATCGCTGTTGCGAAACACGATATGTCGGTAAACCACATCAACGATCTTTCTGAACTTCCTCCGCATACCATGAAGGAGATTGTTCGTTTCTTCCAGGATTACAAAGCTTTGGAAGGTAAAAACGTATCGATTGAAAATCTTTACGGACGTTCATATGCTCAAAAAGTAATCATGGAGAGCGTAGAACTTTACAATACCGAGATTAGAAACAAATAATATTTTTATGAATCTTAACCTACTTTGGTCTATATGCCTAGTATTGTCAAATAGTGTTGGGATTACAGATATTCAGCAACATCCTTGGCACAGGGTTTCTCCTGGCAAGGATGTTCCTCGTTCTGTAACCGCTGTGATCGAGATCAAACAGGGGAGCAAAACGAAATATGAGATTGATAAAGAATCGGGGATGTTAAAGCTTGATCGAATATTGAAGACAAGCATGGTATACCCCACCAATTATGGATTTATCCCGCAATCTTACTGTGGCGATAAGGATCCATTGGATATTTTGGTGATCTGCTCCGAAGGATTACAGCCAGCCAGTTTGGTGGATGCACAAGTAATCGGCGTGATGCGAATGACCGATTCTGGTGATCAGGACGACAAGATAATTGCTGTCGCCAAACATGATGCCGCTATAAACCATTACAAGGATATCAAAGATTTACCAGAACAAACCATGAAGGAAATTGTTCATTTCTTTCAGAACTATAAAACCTTGGAAGGAAAAACCGTAAAAATCGAAAAAATAAGTGGGCGAGACTCCGCACAAACTATTATCTTAGAGAGTTTAGAATTATATAAGAAAGAATTTGGTCAAATAAAACCTCATCATGGCAATTGATATATTTTGGACTATTTTTCTTGTGCTGGCTAACGGATTCTTCGTTGCCGCCGAATTCGCTATTGTAAAGGTTCGTGCCTCCCAGATCGAGTTACAGGCTAAATCGGGCTCTAAAGTGGCTCAGATCGCCAAGAATATCACCGAACATCTTGATGGTTACCTGGCTGCTACGCAATTGGGTATTACCTTGGCTTCCCTAGCCCTGGGTTGGGTCGGTGAAGCAGTGATGACCCAGATCGTTAACCAGATCTTTGGGTTCTTTAATGTGGAATTATCCGGTAAATTAGCGACTAACCTTGGCCACGTATTGGCATTTAGTATCATTACCTTTTTACATATTGTTTTTGGTGAATTGGCTCCTAAGTCGATCGCGATCCAGAAACCTGTGGCCACCACGATGAAGATTGCCCTTCCTTTGCAATTCTTCTATTATATCTTCCGCCCGATTATTTGGTGTCTGAATGGTTTTGCCAACTTCCTGTTACGCCTGATCGGTATACAGGTCAGTGGCCATGAATCAAGCCATTCCTCCGAAGAGTTACAATACTTATTGGAGAAAGGTAAGGAAAGTGGTGCGTTGAATTTTTCTGAGCATGAGTTGATTAAGAATGTATTTGATTTCAACGAACGTATCGTGAAGAACATTATGGTTCCCCGCACGAAGATCATCGCTGTTGAACAGCATGATACGGCAGAGGACTTTATCAATACCGTGACGGAAGAGGGCTATTCCCGTATTCCGATCTATGACGATAATATTGATCAGATCATTGGGGTTGTCCACACCAAGGACATCCTGCCCTTGGTCGTGAAAGGCAAGGAAGTGGTGCTGCGCAACATCATGCGGAAACCTTATTTCATCCCGGAGACCAAGAAGATCAATGATTTGATGACCGAGTTCCAGTTGAAGCGTATCCAGATCGCTTTTGTATTGGATGAATTTGGTGGTACAGCCGGTATGGTGACCTTGGAGGATATTGTGGAAGAGTTGGTAGGTGAGATCCAGGATGAGTACGATGAGGAGACTCCAGTAGTGGAGCAGATCTCTGAAACGGAATTCATGGTGGATGCCGGTTCCAGTGTTCATGATGCGAATGGCTATTTGCCATTGGAGCTTCCCGAAAGCTCGGATTATGACACGGTTGCGGGATTGGTGAGCCATCTGTTCGAAAAGATCCCTGATGTGGGCGATAGTACGGAAGAATTGGGTTACCGATTTACCATCATCAAAAAGACCCAACAGAATATTGAATTTGTGAAGTTGGATCTGATCGAGACGGCCAACGACGACGAAGAAGATTAATTGAATACCCGTGCATTTATTTTACACCGCAGATATACAAACTGATCAAAAGCAGTATCAGCTTTCTGAGGAAGAAAGTAAGCATGCTGTTCGGGTGCTTCGTATGCAGGTTGGAGATCAGGTGCAATTGGTAGATGGTAGGGGCGGTTTGTTCCTTGCCGAAATTTTAGACGCACATCCAAAACGAACGTTATTAACCATTCTTTCTTATACAGGAGATTTCCAGAAACCTGCTTATCATCTGCATATTGCTGTAGGACCAACGAAGAACATCGATCGTATCGAATGGTTCTTGGAGAAGGCCGGAGAGATCGGCATCCAGGAAATCACGCCGTTGATCTCGGAGCATTCCGAGCGGAAGGATGTGAAGATAGATCGCTTGAACAAAGTATTGGTATCCGCCATGAAGCAGTCGCAAAAGGCTTATTTGCCTTTGATAAACGAGCCTGTAGCCTTTGATGTGTTTGTAAGGAAGATGGGGGCTGTAGAGGGCCTTTTTAAGGCTATAGCACACTGTGAGGAGGATGAGGCAAAGAAATACCTGAATCAGGAATTTCCTGCTGGAAAAGATTACTTGATTTTGATTGGTCCTGAGGGCGATTTCTCGCCATCTGAAATAGAAACAGCCTTTTCTGTAGGTTTTGTTCCGGTTTCTCTTGGAGAAGCCAGATTACGCACAGAAACGGCTGCCTTATATGCTTGTACGGAAATCGCGCTGCTTAACCGGGGTTAATTCCTCAACCGTAGGTTCATTTTCTTGTCTTTTCTAGTTGACTAACACAGCATCCACGATCTGGATTTCTGCATTTCCTTTTAATGGTTCCGGATTGAAGACCATTTTTCCTTTTATTTTGATCGGTTCATCCGTGAACTTCACTGTTCCTTTTTTCATGAAGATCTCCACCATTGGTGGAATACCATTAGTTCCACAGAATTGGCATTGGGTGATCGGTAAGACCGAAAGCATGAAGGTGCTGTGGTTTCTACCTGAAACCAAGGGAACGATATAGCCCGGAAGATCGACAATGGTGTTTTCTAGTTTCTTCAATACCGGTGGGTAGGTTGGGGTATACACCTTTTTATTTCCTTGGGTGGATACCTTATACATCATTTTATCGATTGCTTCCCAGGTTTTGTTCATCATCGGGGTGTGGTCAGGGATCTGTTCCCCACCAAAATTTCCGATCTGTGCTTTTGCGAATGTTACTGTTATGATCAGCAACAAGAAACTCAATATGATTTTTTTCATGTTATTTACTTCCTAAAATACTTGATATGGTGGTGCCATACGCCTTGATAGCTGGAATGATCGATGCAACTACACCAATCAGACAGGCTGTCAACAAAATTAACCATTCTTTGCTATAAATCTGGAAAGCCTGGATAAAATCAGCACTTTGACTGGTCTGCGTACTGATGAAATATAGTCCAAGATGACCTAAGATCAAGCCTAGAATGCCTCCAATCGCCGTAATCACTAAGCCTTCGACAATCAATAAGGTGAATAGTTTAATTTTACTTGCTCCCATGGCACGCATGATGGCTAGGTCGTATTTACGGTCTTTCAACGCATTGTACAAACTGATAAAGACGCTAAGACCGGCGATGATCATGATGACATAGGCTAAGATTTCCAAAGAATCTATTCCTACACCTAATAGGGAGAACAATCTGGCAGTTTCCAATGCAGGAGATGCTGCCTGCATACTGGTGGATTGGTTGATCATTTTAGGGATCACGCCGATTGCGGCTGGCGTGCGGTATTTGACCAATAGCGCAGTGATCTCTAATCCTGAATCTTTCACTACATCATCTGCGATGCTTTTTACGAAGACATTAGGCCTAGGTCTTTCAGAAACGATGCTATCGTCTGCTGGAGCGGATTGAGTTGCTTCAGATGCGTGGTCGTGGTCATGGTCTGCGTGGTCATGTCCTTCATGACTATCTGCTGCATGGTCGTGATCCTCATGGCTATGTGCTGCGTGGTCATGGTCATGATCTTCTTCCGTATGTGCATGGTCATGATCCGCATGATCGTGTCCCTCATGATTGTCTGCATCATGATTATGCCCTTCATGGTCATGATGTTCGTGGTCATGGTCATGATCATCATGTTTAATACCGTGTACATCCCATACACTTTCCAGGTTGGATAATAATAAATTATCTACTATAGAACCTGAAGGTTTTAAGATCCCTACGATCGTAAAGGGATGCTCATCATGAATATGTGCATTTTCCGCCAATCCATGTGCGCCATGAATTTGATCGCCGATTTTAAGTTTGTTCTTTCTGGCAGTTTCACTTCCGATGACCACCTCATAGCTTTTACTCCAGATTTTTCCTTCTGCGATGGAAAGCTCATACATGGTCATAAAACTGGTGTCTGTACCTACAATGCGGTGGCCCTTGAAATTATCTCCAAGGGAGATGGGCACCGCCATATCAATCATCGGGTTATCCTTTAGTTTTTCTGCTTCGGATAAAAGAATATTGCCAGTTGGATTGTCAATATGATAAAGTGCAGATAGGATCAATTGCAATGGGCTTCCTTTTGCGCCTACAACCAGGTCGACCTGTTTACTGTTATTGTCCAATTGCTTTTCGAACGTATCGCTGGTAATATATATACTGCAAAGAATAGCAACTCCAAAAGCTGTTAGGATGATACTTAACAAGGTGGAGCCCCATTGTTGGGAAATGTTTTTCCAGACTAATTGTAATGTGTTCATCTTATTGGGCTGCTAATAAATAATTATGTTGGAATTCGTCTTTTAATCTTTTGTCATGCGTGGATATCAATAAAGTACTTCCTTGTTCGGAGGCCAAAGCTTTCAAGAGCTCGATCACTAAATAGGTGTTTTTATCGTCCAAGGATGCGGTGGGTTCATCGGCCAAAAGGATAGCCGGTTTATTGATCAGTGCCCGTGCAATCGCCACTCTTTGCACCTGTCCACGACTTAATTCATTTGGAAGCCTGGTTGAAAATGATCCTAATTGAAGTTTATCCAATAACAACATGATCGCATGTTCATCTACTTTTTCTCCTGCTAGCGATTGGGCAAGCTTGATGTTCTCCATCACGGTAAGATTTTTCAGCAGATGAGCTTCCTGAAAAATAAATCCGAGATGCTTGGCCCGGAATCTATCCAAACTACTTTCGGAAAGTTGATAGAGGTTTTGACCTTTAATTGTTACAGAACCGGTGCTTGGATAAGAAAATCCTCCGATAAGATTCAAAAGAGTTGATTTACCGGAACCGGATTCGCCAAGGATTAAAGTATGTTGCTGATTGGAAATCTGCAGATCTTCAAAGGCAAGATTTGCTCCTTTTGGATAGGAAAAGGAAAGATCAGCAGTTTGTAGGACGATTTCGCTCATAAAATAAACTTTGTTGCAATTTAACAATTCTACTCTTTTTAAGCGAATTAATATTATTGTTGGCAATTTGCTGCTTCTTGTTACAAAAGCTATATAAAGGTTAATCGATGTAATGTGTTTTTAACAATTTTTTAGCTTTAACGACCTTATTACCGTAAACAAATCTCTTGTTAATAATAAGATAATATATCCTTAACTATGTTGTAACACTTTGTCTCAATATTTGCCCCAACAAAAAACATAAATTTGAGATAAATGAAAAAGAAATTATTTTTTGCTCTAGCAATTGTTTCATTAGGAGTAACATTAAGCTGTTCAACAAGTGATGATCCAACTCCAAAACCTGAACCTGGGAAAGATGTAGAAAAAAGTGGATTGCTTACAGCAAATGAGACTTGGACTGCTGGGAATATCTATATCTTAAAAGGAAAAGTAGTTGTAGCAGAAGGAACTACATTAACAATTGAGCCAGGAACAATTATTAAAGGTGCTCAAGGTACTGAAGCTAACGCATCTGCATTAGTAGTTGACCAAGGCGCAAAGTTAATTGCAAATGGTACTGCTGACAAGCCAATCATCTTTACGTCGATTGATGATAACATCAAAGTTGGTCAAAAAGCTGGAACTAACCTTACAGAAGCGAACACTGGCCTTTGGGGTGGTGTAATTGTTTTAGGTAATGCGCCTATTTCTGTAGCGGGTGATGTGAAAACTAAACAAATCGAAGGTATCCCTGCAAACGAATCTTATGGCCAATATGGTGGTACAAATGCAGCTGATAACTCTGGTTCATTAAAATATATCTCTATCCGTCACGGTGGTATCACTATCGGACAAGATAACGAAATCAATGGTTTAACTCTTGGAGGAGTAGGTTCAGGAACTGTAATCGAAAATATCGAGATTGTTGGTAACCAAGATGATGGTATCGAGTGGTTCGGTGGATCTGTAAACGCAACTAACTTGTTGACTTGGGCAGCTGGTGATGACGGTTTAGATGTTGACCAATCATACTCAGGTACTATCAAAAATGCCTTAGTAATTAAAGGTAAAGATAGCGATTCAGCGTTAGAGTTAGATGGCCCTGAAGGTTCTAAAGCTACAGAAAAAGGCTTTACCATGGAAAATATCACTATCAATAATAACAATAATACTAGCAAGATCGCTGATTTAAGAGACGGGTTAATTGCTAACCTTAAAAACATCCTTGTTTATAATATTGGTACTGGTTCTACAGTAAAAGTAAATGGAGCAGATTCTCAAGCTGAATTGAAAGCTGGAAGAATTACTTTCTCGAACTGGGAAGCAGTTTTACCTCAAGGGTTAACACTTGATAAATTTATCGATGGTGCAAATGGTGAAGAAGCTAAATTTGTTTCTAACGCTAAAGCCATCACTGCAGTTGCAGACGCTAAAACTGGAGCTAATGTTTCCGTATTTGGTTGGACTTACGCCAAATCAAAAAACGCATTCTAATACCCTAATAAAAAATTACATATCCGCTTTCTCTTCTGAAAGCGGATTTTTTTAAAATCCTTTTTTTAATCATTCAAATGTTTAAAGTTACTAAACTTACTTTTTTAATATCATTCTTTATTTTCATTGCGGCAGCAGCACATGCCCAATCTGGAAAAGTAAGCGGAACAATTAGAGATGATGCTGGTAATGCCCCTTTAGCAAACGCTACGATTTCGGTACCAAACCTATCATCCACCAATTCTGATTTCGAAGGTGATTATACGTTAGAATTACCAGCTGGAAATCATACCTTAACGGTAAAATATCTTGGGTATGCCCCAAAAGAAATTAAAGATGTTGTTGTAAAACAAGGTCAAGTCGTGCAAGTGGATGTAACCTTATCCGGTGAATCCAATGCGATCAGTGAGGTTGTAGTAACTGTGTCTGCTCGTAAAAATACGGAAGCATCGGTATTAAATATGCAGAAAAACGCTGGAGTCTTAATGGACGGTCTTTCTTCACAATCTATCAAAAGAAGTGGTTCTTCAGATATTGCTGCGGCAGTTAAGGCTGTTCCAGGAGTATCTGTTCAAGATGGCAAATACGTCTTTGTTAGGGGGTTAGGAGATCGATATTCAAAATCCATTCTAAATGGTGTAGATATTCCAGGATTGGATCCAGATAAGAACACAGTTCAAATGGATATCTTCCCTACTAATATTTTGGAAAATGTTATCGTTTATAAATCAGCTTCTGCTGAGCTACCTGCTGATTTTACAGGTGGGGTAGTAGATATTGTAACAAAAGATTTTCCATCACAAAAACAAATGGGAGTTAGCTTCTCGCTAGGAGTCAACCCTGATATGAGTTTTAATGATAATTACTTAAATTACAAAGGTGGTAAAACTGATTTTCTAGGTTTTGATGATGGTAATAGAAAACTACATGTAAACCCAAAAGAAGATCTTCCAAGACCAACTTCAGCAGATAATAGTGGTATTGAAGCTATTACAAAAACCTTTAATCCTTTAATGGCCCCAAAAACAAGTACTAGCTTACCTAATTTTTCATTAGGTTACTATTTTGGAAACCAATACCAGGTAGGTGAAAACAAGTTGGGTTTAATTGCTTCTATCGATTATCGTAACTCTACGGAATTCTATCAAAATTTTAGGAATGGAATCTATCAAAAACCTCAAGAACGTACAGAGTTCGAGATCTTACCTGATAGAACGCAATTCGGTAATTTAGGTTCTAATAATGTTTTATTATCTGGATTATTGGGATTAACTTATAAAACGGAAAAATCTAAATATTCCCTTAACCTTTTGAGCATTACCAATGGACAATCAAGTGCCGCGGTTTTTGACCAAGAAACTAGAATTTCTAATGTGATCAATACACAAAAGCAGAATTTGGAATATACCCAAAGAAACGTTACGAATTTGTTGTTGAGTGGAAAGCATAGTAATGAAGATGCTAGCTTTTTAACGGAATGGAAAGTTTCTCCAACCATCTCACATGTGAATGACAAAGATATTCGTTCGACTACTTTTGTGAAAAATTCAGATGGTTCCATGTCCATTAATACGGATGCTGGATTGCCTAATAGAATTTGGAGAAACCTAAAAGAAGTAAATCTTGTCAACAAAGTTGATTTTATCAAAAAACATCAACTGTTCGATAATGCTGCCCAATTGAAATTTGGTGGATTATATAGCTTTAAGAAAAGAGATTATAGTATCCCTACCTACCAGATCATGAATCTGAATGTTAACACCAGGGATTTGAATGGAGATCCAAACCAAATCTTAACACCAGAGAATATTTGGACCGTGGAATCTAATTCAGGATACTATTTTAGTGGAAGGTCACAACCACAAAACCAGTTTGATGCTACGCAACATACGTTAGCGGCTTATCTGTCATCTGAATTCAAACCAATGGAAAAATTAAGAGCCATTGTAGGATTAAGAGGTGAAAAATATTTGACCTTGTTTAATGGTACAAACAGCATGGCTTCTGAAGTTTATGATAATAAAAAGACCATTGATAAACTTGATTTATTTCCATCTGTTAACTTGATTTATGGGGTTCAAGAGAACCAAAACCTAAGGGTTTCTTACTCTAGAACAACCGCTCGTCCTTCATTCAAAGAACTTTCTGTTGTACAGATCCCAGATTTATTAACAGGAGTTATGTTTTTAGGTAACATCAATTTAGTTCCTACTTATATCAACAATTTGGATTTAAGATATGAGATGTTTGGGAATGCCGCACAGATGTTTGCCGTAAGTGCATTCTACAAAAAGTTCAAAGATCCTATTGAATTAGTGGCTTATTCATTCGAGTCTCCAGAAAACTTTACACCAAGAAATGCTCCTAGTGCAGAAGTATATGGTTTGGAATTTGAAGCTAGAAAAAACTTTGGATTTATTTCTGAAGACCTTACAGGCCTAAGCTTAAATGCGAACGTATCTATCATCAAATCTAAAATTGATATGAGCAAGGTTGAAGGCGGTGAATACCAATCAAGGCAACAATTTGCTAGAGAAGGTGAAACCATCGAAGATAGCCGCGTATTGCAAGGACAGTCTCCATATTTGATCAATGCTGGATTGAACTACAACAGCACCACATTAGGTTTGGAAACTGGAATCTTTTACAATGTTCAAGGAAAGACATTAGAAGTGGTTGGTTTTGGAAAGAACTCCGATGTATATGTTCAACCGTTTCACAGTCTGAATTTCAATTTGTCGAAAAAACTAGGTCAAGCTCAAAGAAACGTCCTAAGAGTAAGTGCAGAAAATATCTTAGGAGCTGAGAAGAAAAGTATCTATGAGTCCTATGGATCTGCTGATAAGGAGTTTTTATTTAGAGCTCCAGGAAGAACATTCACTGTAGGATATTCTTACAATTTCTAAGAAGACGAAAATAATATCGCATAAAAAACAGCCTCCAAATCTGTAGGGCACTGAAAAAGTCCTCTTTTAGATTGGGCAAAAAAAAGGAGTGGAAAACAACAGTTTTCTGCTCCTTTTTTCGTATCTTAAAGTAGGCTTTAACGGATATCAGGATGCTTTCTACCCAACAAAAAATTCAGTTCAGTTCCT